>CANHVX010000073.1 GCA_947464215.1 Pseudomonadaceae bacterium
CGCAAACCAACGACCTCCGCATGACGAAGGCGCCGCGTTGCACCAAAGGTGCACAACTCCAAACTCAACTGAGCAAACATAAAAGAAAATCTGGTGCCGGAGATCGGACTCGAACCAACGACCTCCGCATTACGAATGCGCTGCGTTGCACCAAAGGTGCACAACTCTAAACTCAACTGAGCAAACATAAAAGAAAATCTGGTGCCGGAGATCGGACTCGAACCAACGACCTACGCATTACGAATGCGCCGCTCTACCAACTGAGCTACACCGGCACGCCTGTGTGGTTTAGGCGAAGGCCGCGGCAGGGTCAAGGCCTTCCCTGCGAAATCCCTTTTTAGAGGGGCTTAAAGCGCCCAGCGAGGCACCACACGTATCCCCAAGTCGCCGGTATCAAGGCCATACTGGTGGCGTAATCCACCGGCATAGGCAATCATCGCCGCATTGTCGGTGCACAGGGCCAGGGGCGGGGCCACAAAAGCAACCCCACGGGCCGCACACACCGTTTCTAAAGCTTCGCGGATACAGGCATTGGCGGCCACACCGCCGGCCACCACGGCAAAACGGGTGGGGTTGGCCTCAAGCGCGCGGGCCAGTTTGTCGGCCAACAGGGTGGCTACGGTGTGCTGGAAACTGGCCGCCACATCAGCCGGAGAGAGGTCGCCGCGGCCAATAACGTCCCGCACCGCGGTTTTCAGACCCGAAAAGGAAAAATCCAACGGATGCTCAAGCCGCGGGCGGGGCAATGCCACGGCATGGGGGTTGCCGGTCGCCGCCAAACGCTCTACGGCGGGGCCAGCCGGGTGGGGCAAGTCCAACATTTTCCCAACCTTATCAAAGCACTCCCCAACAGCATCATCCTGCGTGGTGCCCAACAACGTATAACGCCCCACAGCCTCTACGCGCACCAGTTGGCAATGCCCTCCCGTCAACAACATCAAGATATACGGCGCATCACGCTGCAAAAACGCCTCGGCCAACGCCTGTCCGTCGGGGGCCAGCAAGGGCGAAAGCGCGTGGCCCTCAATATGGTTCACGGCCAAAAAAGGCTTGTCGGCAACCAGCGCCAGTGTTTTGGCAAAACTGGTGCCCATGGCCAACGCGGTGGTCAGACCTGGGCCTACGGTCGCCGCCACCGCGTCCACATCGGCCACGCGTAGGCCCGCACCATGCAAACAGGCCTCCACCAAGGCTGGTAAACGGGCTTGGTGGGCGCGGCTGGCCAGTTCAGGGATAACCCCCCGGTAGGCCGCATGCTCGGCAAATTGGCTATACACCTGCTGGGCCAGAATGCGCCGGGTGTTTATCTCAACCACGGCCACGGCCGTTTCATCGCAACTGGTTTCAAGGGCTAACACGCGCATCAGCGGGCACCTTGGGTGTGGGGCTGGCAATGCGGGCAGAAAAACGTGCTGCGTTGCGCCTGTGTCATCTGTGCAATCGGCGTGGCACATACACGGCACGGCTTGCCGGCATGCCCATAAACCGCAAATGTGTCCTGGAAATGCCCCGCTTCGCCATTAGGCTGACGGTAATCGCGCAGGGTGCTGCCACCGGTCGCAATGGCACGGGTTAAGGTCGCCCGAATGGCATCGGCAAGGCGCGCGCACAGGGTGGGGCCAAGCGCCTCGGCCGGCGTTTCGGGGTGAATGCCCGCCGCAAACAACGCTTCCGCCGCATAGATATTCCCCACCCCCACCACCACACGGGCATCCATGAGCACGGGCTTTAGGGCGGTGCGGCGGCCCCGCAACGCGGCATGCAAGGCGTTGCCGTCAAAATCAGGGCTTAAGGGTTCCGGGCCAAGGTCAGCCAACAGGGGGTGGTTCAGGCGGGTTGCGGTTGGCATCAGCACAAACATGCCAAAGCGGCGGGGGTCATTGTAGCGCATTTCAACGGTATCGGTGGCCAGCACGGCATGGTCATGGGTGGCCAAGGGGGTTGGCGCCAACCGCGATATCGGCGTCACAGTATCCGATGTATCATTCTGATAAAAAATGGAAAATCGCCCCGACATCCCCAAATGCATTAGCAAGGTCTGGCCATCGTTCAGCGTTGCCAGCATATATTTAGCACGGCGCTCCAAAGCCTCCACACGCCGCCCTTGCACATCGGCGGCCACAGGCATGGGCAGGCGCAGTTTGGGCGCACGGAAATCCACGCGCTGCAACACCTGCCCCACCAGATGGGGGCTCAGGGCACGCAATGTGGTTTCCACCTCAGGTAATTCAGGCATAAGCTATGCTTTAACGCGTTAGAAGATCTTCCACAAGCGCCCACCATAGGGTAAGGTAGGCAAAACAGGATGAAAGAAATAAGCATTTTTGCCATGGCCCTGCTCGATATCCTCATTGTTATTGCCGTTTTGGTCATTGTGGCCAGCCGTTTTTTGGGCTTCAAACTGCCCACCGACACCCGCGACAAAGCCACCCGCAACGCCGAACTGAAAAAGCTGTTCCCACCCCTCGTGCCACCCAAGGAACGTCCGTCTACGCGTGAAGAGACCGCCGACGTTGAAGCCGCACCCGCAGCCGTGCGCGCACGGCCGAACTCTCTGGCCAAGGGCGCCGATGGCAAACCGCTGAACGGGATGGCCCACATCACGGCCATAGATAATCAGTTCAACGAGGCCAAGTTTTTATCGGGCACACGCAATGCCTACAGCTATTTTTATCAGTGCTGGAATGGGCGCGACGAGGTGGGCATGGATAATTTGTGCGGCCCCACGCTGCTGCAAAAAATCACCCAAACATGGGCGGCCGAGCCCACCACCATCCATCTGGAATCCGAGGTCGAGGCCAGCATTCTCAGCGCGCGGGTCAGTGGCCGTACCGCCATTATCAACGTGCGTATGTCGGCCTTGCAGCGGGAAGAGAACGCCCCGCCGCGCACGGTGGTGGCTACCTGGATTTTTGCCCGCGCGCTGAACGCGCCCGATCCCAACTGGGAGCTGCAAGATATTCTCCCCCAGGCCGATGCATAGGCAACCACCATGGCAAACGCAGGCATATCCGGCACCCAAGCACAAAAGGTTGCTATTTTAGGGGGGGGCGCGTGGGGCACGGCACTGGCGGCCACCGCCGCGCACGCCGGGCACGAGGTGCTGGTCTGGGACCGCGACCCCACCGTGGCCGATGATCTCAACAAACGCCGCCAGAACAGCAAACGCTTTCCCCATATCGTGTTGCCCCAGAATATAAGCGGCACATCCAATCTGGCAAAGTGGGCGTCGTTTGCCGAAACCCTGGTGGTGGCCCTGCCATCCGAGGCCAACGCCATGCTGGCCAGCCAGCTTGCGGCCCACACACGGCCAAGCCAAACCTTGGTGTTGGCGGCAAAGGGCTTCCGCGAGACCGATGGGGCACTGCTCAGCACCGTCTGGCGCGAGGCGATTCCGCATATCACGCAGCAGGTGGTGCTCACGGGCCCAACCTTTGCCAAGGAACTTATCGAACAAAGCCCCACAGCCTTTGTGCTGGCCAGTCCGTCCGAAGGGGTGCGGGAGGCGGTGGCGGCGCTGTTCACCACGCCGTGGGTGCGGCCGTATCAGGGGGCCGATATGGTGGGTGCCCAGGTCGGCGGGGCGATTAAAAACGTGTTGGCGGTGGGGGCCGGGGTGCTGGAAGGGTTGGGTTTGGGGCACAATGCGCGGGCGGCAATGCTCACCCGTGGCCTGCACGAGATGGCGCGTTTTGCCCGCGCCATGGGGGGCGAAGAGCGCACCATTTTCGGCCTGGCGGGCATGGGCGATGTCATGCTGACCGCCACCAGCCACCTGTCGCGGAATTACCGCTTTGGGCAATTGGTGGGGCGAGGCACCCCCATTGCCGAGGCCCGGCTGCGCATGGGCACGGTCGAAGGTTTGCTGGCGGCACGCATCGCCACGGTGCAGGCGCAAAGCCTGGGGCTCGATGTCGCCCTCATCAGCGCGATAGACGGCATTTTACACGGCGACGTCACCCCGCTGCAGGCGGTGGAATACCTGATGGCGCGCCCCACCCAGATGGAGTATTAACCATGGCGTGGCGGCATATGTGGGGTCTGGTGGGCGGGCTGGCGGTGTGTGCGGCGGTAGGCGTGGCCGAACCCGTCAATCATTATCAAGAAGTTCGTGGCGCTATCATCCCCGATTGGCCGGCCCCTCAACCCAACAGCCCACGGCTCTATGTGCCCGCAACCCAACGCCCCGACGCCGACACGCCCTTACCGCAAGATGCTCTGCTGCCCCCTTCCCTCCCCATGCTGGCGGCCGCCCGCGAGGAGATGCAACTGGCGATTGTCATCGTGCAGATGGGCATGGGCGGCGCCAATCCGCAGTGGTTGATGGGCCAGACGCAGCAAGCGGTCTTTCTAACCAAACTGGCCAATTTGCCAATCAATCCGGTGGTCGAAGATCTCATTTTGCCCCGCGTCCCCAGCCCCGACCCGCGCTACACCGGCCTCACCATTTTGTTGCAAACCAAATCAGGGCGGCGCTTTGCACCCATCCAGGTGTTTGAGGGCACGGTCCGTGGCGCGGGCGGCGAATACATCGGCCCCGATGTCGGCCGCAAGCTGGAATACTGGCTGTTTGGCACCGCGCGCATCCGCCGCGACCAAATGGTCGCCAGCCGCCTGGTGCCCGTCATCACGTTTGAACAATGCCGCCTGCTGGGCCAGCGGATTGTCGAGACCACGCCCCGCCAGTGCCTGCTCTCCGACGGCAACATTCTGCTCGAAACCGCCGAACTGCCCACCCTCATCTCCGCGCGGATGACATCTTTTGAGCAATGCCTCACCAACGGCGGCCATGCGCTTATCTATACCTTCCCGCGCCGCTGCGTGGCCGCCGGGGGGCGGGTGTTCACCGAGCCTCCGCAGGTCTACGAAACGCTCCCTGCCGACGCGCCGGTTGTATCGCCCACCACACCCCAAAGCGTGTCAGCGTCGTATAGGGTAGACGCAACGCCAAGCCCCACCGCGCTCCAGCCCATTCCGCAAGCGGCGCTGGCTCCCCTGGTGGCGCGGCCGGTGTCGGCCAGCGCGGGGGCTTTGGTATCCCCCAGCACCAAAGCCACAGGGGCCGTGTCGGCCACCCCACCATCACCTTCAACACCCACCCCCTAATACCCGCCATGCTTACCTCCGCGCGCCAGTATTGGCTGATGAAGAGCGAGCCGTTCAAATACAGCTGGCAAAACCTCCAGCGCGACGGACATACGCTGTGGGATGGCGTGCGCAACTACGCCGCGCGCAACAACC
>CANHVX010000074.1 GCA_947464215.1 Pseudomonadaceae bacterium
CAACCGTTGGCTGGAAACATACCCAAACCTTGCTCAGGCAGGTAAGGTGTATGAGCTGGCCGAAAGCCGCCGCGCGCGCCCGCACCAGGCATGCAAAACCAAGATCGTGAAAGAGAAGAAGCCAATCACCAAAGGCAAAAACAAGGGTAAAACCAAAACGGTCAGCCGCAAGGTAAAATCGTGCACCATGGTGGGCAGTTGGGGCCCGGCACCGGCCAAACCCGCCAGTATGCTGGCGCGGGAAGAGCGCCGCGAGGCGGCTGAAGAAGCCCGCCAAGAACGGCTGAATGGGCTGTCGGCCGAGGGGCGGCGGCTGGTCGGCCAAAGCTGGCGGCAGCGCGGTCGTGGCGATTATGCAGGGGCTGTTTCCACCTTGCTGGCATCCGGCAGCCGGTTTGCGATGGGCGGGGCGTTATGGCAATCGGAATTGGTGAAGGTGGCCGATTACTACCACGGCCAGCGTAACTGGCCGCAGTTAAAGCGCGTGGCCGAGGCCGCGGCCGCCGCCAAAGGCCCCGACCGCGACGAGGCCTTGTGGCTCGCTGGCTTTGCCAACTACCGGCTCGGCAATATGGGCAAAGCGGCCAGTTTATGGGAAGAATTGGTCAAAACCGAACCCGCCACCGGCAAGCACCATCCACGGGCGGCGTGGTGGGCCGCGCAGGTGCTAGAAGCACAGGGGGAAACGTCGCGGGCACGGCAACTGCTCGCGCATGGCGCTGGGGAAGGCGGGGGGTTCACGTTTTATGGCCAGCTGTGCGCGGCCAAATTGGGCCAGTCGGCCCGCACGGCATTTTCTGTGCCACCGCTGTCCGAAGGAGGTGTGTCGGCCCTGCTGAACCATGCGCAAACGCGGCAAGGCATTGCCTTGGCACAAATAGGTGAAACCACGCTGGCAGAATCCGAACTGCGGGCGGCCCGGAGCAATTTGCCCTACCACGCAACAGCCGCACTGGCCGCCGTAGGGGTTAAGCTGAATTTACCGGCGACCGCGTTGGCGGCGGGGAAAGACTTGGCCGAACAGGGCAAAACGCTGCCAGCCGCGCTCTATCCGCTGCCGCTGTGGAAGCCAACCGGCGGCTGGGGATTCGACCGCGCGTTTATTCTCGCCATCATGCGCCAAGAAAGCGCCTTCCAGCCCGAGATTGGCAGCCGGGTGGGGGCTCAAGGGCTTATGCAGTTTATGCCCGCCACGGCGTCCTATATTGCGCGGTTGTCGGGCAAGTCGTATGCCGGGCGGAAAGACCTGCACGACCCGGCCTATAATATTGCCTTGGCCCAAGATTACCTGAATTACCTGTCGGGCAAACTCGATGGCAACTTGCTGCACGTGGCCGCAGCCTACAACGGCGGTATTGGCAACGTGCAACGCTGGCTGGCGCGCGGCATTACCTCGGCCGAAGATCCTATTCTGTGGCTGGAAAGTATCCCGTTCGATGAAACGCGCGATTACGTCGAAAAGGTCTTCGCCAACTATTGGGTCTATCAGCAACGCTTGGGCCAGCGGGCCTGGAGCCTCGACGCGCTGACACGTGGCACCTGGCCCAACAAGTTTACCGCCGCACGGGCCGGGGCCGAAGGCTGAACATGAACACAGCAACCTACCTGATAGGCACCGACGAAGTCGGCCGTGGCCCCTTGGCAGGCCCGGTGGTGGCGGCGGCCTGCGTGCTAGGGGCGCCGCAGCCGTGGCATGCGGGGCTGGCCGATAGCAAAACCCTCAGCGCCAAAAAACGCGAAATGTTAGCCCAGCGCCTGCGCGAAGAGAGCACCTGGGCCATTGCCGAGGCCACGGTGGCCGAAATCGATGCGCACAACATTCGCAACGCCAGCCTGCTCGCCATGCACCGCGCCGTTATGGCGGTGGCCGAGCACATGGGGCTATCCACGCACACCCCCGAGATGCAGGCCACGGTGCATGTGGTGGTCGATGGCAACGTCCGCATCCCGCAGCTGCCTTTGCCGCAGCAGGCGGTGGTGAAGGCCGATGCGGTGGTGCCCGCCGTCAGCGCTGCCAGTATTTTGGCCAAGGTGCACCGCGATACCCTTATGGCACACTTAGCCCAAACCTATCCCCACTTCGGCTGGGAGCGTAATGCCGGCTACGGCAGCGCCGAGCATCTGGCCGCCTTGCAGCACTATGGCCCCACCCCGCACCATCGGCTTAGCTTTGCGCCGGTGGCCGAAGCCCAACGCAACCGGAAGGCCGCCTAATGTCTCCTCGCCCGCGCCACGTGCTGCTCAACGCCCTGCACACCAGCGGGGGCGGGGGGCTTGTGTATCTGCAAGGCATTTTGCCGGAATTGGCCGCACAGGCCGAACAATGGGGCCTCGTCTGGCATCTGCTGGTCACCGAAGAAACTCTGGCGCGCCTCACCGTGCCCGCGGGGGTGCAGGTTCACGTGGCGCCCGCGTTGCGCTTTGGGGTCAGCCATGTGTGGGAGCAATTGGTGCTGCCCGTCAAAGCCACCCAGTGGGGGTGCCGCGCCATTCTCTCCAATGCCAATTATGGGCCCTTGCTGGGGCCGTGGGGGGGCGGGAACAGCCATGTTATCTTGCACACCACGCCCCGGGCGGCGGCGGCGTGGTCGGGGTGGGGCTGGAAGCTGTATTGGTGGGCGCTGCGCCTGCTTACGCGCCTGTGCGTGTGGTCAAGCGGCCCGCATCTCACGGTGGCGCAACATATTGTGGCCGACTACGCCAGCCGCCGCACCGCCAAAAAGGTGCAGGTGGCGCCCCCGGCGGTGGTGCACGCATCGTTGCCCGAGGGCATCGTGCGCGACCCCAACCTGGTGCTCAGCATCGGCGATTTTTACCCGCAGAAGAACTACCCGCTGCTGCTGCAAGCCTTTGCCCGCCTGCGCGAGGCCCGTCCGGGCACGCGGCTGCTTATTATTGGCCGCCCGGTGGTGGTGTCTGTGCGCGATGAAATCATTGCGCTCGCCCGCACCTTGGGCGTGGCCGATGCCGTCACGCTGGTGCCGGGCGTGCCCCACGCGGTGCTGATGAGGTCACTCGCGCAAGCCGCGCTGTATGTGAATGTCAGCGCCGCCGAGGCCTTCAACATGCCGGTGCTGGAAGCCATGGCCAGCGGCACACCTTGCGTGCTGCCCGAGAGTATCTTTCAGCGCGAGGTGGCGGCCGACACAGCCTTGTATGTCGGGCTTGCGGGCGGCGATGTCCCCGCCGCACTGGCCATCGCCATGCTGGGGGTTATGTCCAATCCTCCCATTGCCGAAACCCTGGCGCGGCGGGGGCGTTTGCGGGCGCGCACGTTCACGTGGGCATCCACGGCGGCCATCATAAGCGGTGTCGTGGCCAAACCTCTTGCTCGCAGGGTTAAAAACACGTAAATCTGGCTGGCAATGGAAACAGTTCTTGTCACAGGCGGCGCGGGGTTTATTGGCCATCATGTGGTGCGGGCGCTGTTGGCGCAGGGCTACAGTGTCCGTGTGCTCGATGATATCTCCACCGGCCTCACCACCAACCTGCCCGAGCGCCACGCGCAGCTCACCCTCATCAAGGCCGATGTCGCCGATGCTGGCGCGGTGAATGCAGCTATGGCCGGGGTTACCCACGTGGTGCATTTGGCGGCCTTGGCCAGTGTGCCGCGCAGTGTGGAAGAACCGGCGCTCACCTACCGCACCAATGTGCAGGGGTGGGAGAATGTGCTGGCGGCTGCCCGTGCCGAAAAGGTGCCGGGCTGGCTGGTCTATGCCAGCAGCGCGGCGGTGTATGGCCCGTTGGAAAAAACCGCCCCCACCGAGGAAGCCGATGCCAACGGCGCGATGCTGCAAAGCCCCTACGCGGCCAGTAAGCGTATCAACGAAATCCAGGCGCAGGTGGCGCATACGGTCTATGGCCAGAACACGGTGGGGCTGCGGTTTTTTAATGTGTATGGGCCGGGCCAGCGGGCCGATAGCGCTTACGCCGGCGTGTTGGCCAAGGTGGTCGATAGCGTGCAAACCGGCAGCCTGCTCACCATTTACGGCGATGGCCTGCAAACGCGCGATTTTGTGGCGGTGGCCGATGTGGTCAACGTCATCCGCCAGCTGTTGGCGCGCCCGGTCGCCCACGCCGCACAGATGCCACGGGTGATGAATCTGGGCAGCGGCGTGGCCACCACCCTGCTCGATACCATCCGCCAGGTGGTCGCCATCACGCGGGTGAATCCGCGGGTGGAATACCGCCCGGCGCGTGGGGCCGACCTGCGGTTCAGCTGCGCCGATGTCTCGGCCCTGCGGCAGGTGCTGCCGCGCTGGCAGCCGATGCCCTTGGCACAAGGGCTGCGCGGGTGGCTGGTGTCCGGTTCGGCCTTGCCAAATTCTTAGTGGTCCGCTAAACAGGGGCGCTTAACGGGGCATGGGCCCCCAGGAGACATCGCCATGGGCATCAGTTTGGTCGCATCCACGCGTCGGTGGGTCCGTTTTTCGGTGCGTGTTACCGTTGGTTGTATAGGTGTTGCGGTTGTGGTGGCCGCCGTCATGTGGGCGTCACCCCGTGCGCCAGCGCCATCTCCGCTGGCCCGGCTCTTCAACCCGGCTTTGCTGGGCGATGGGAAACAGGGTTTTGTGGCCACCAAGCTCCCGCAAGTTCCCCTGGTCCGCGTGCAGGTGCAGCAGGAATGAGAATGTCGAGACAACTTTAAGCAACCGCTGTGCCCCACAGCGGTTGTTTTTTTATGAAGCCAAGGCTTTATCCACCACCTTCCGCATCAGGGTTGAAAGGGGCGGCAGATGGTCAACACCAAACCATTGGCCTGCCTCGGCCGGGGCCTCAAGCTCCGCCACGCGCACTTCCAATTCCAGCCGAAAGTGGCTGAACACATGCGTCACCGTGCCGGCATCCTGGGCGGGGGTGTCGGCGGGTGGGGCCCAGAGTGCGGGCTCCCAGCCGTGGTGGGGCACTTCCCATAGGCCACCCAACAGCCCACGGGCCGGGCGTTGGCGCAGCAGCAGGGTGTTGGCCGGGCCGCGCAGCACCCAGGCAATGCCGCGCTTGGTGGGGGTTTCTTTTTTGCGGTCTTTGCGCGGGTAATCGGCCGCGTCGCCGTGGGCATGGGCGGCACAGAAGGCGGCCACGGGGCACACCATGCACAGGGGGGCTTTGGGCACACACACCTGGCTGCCCAGTTCCATGATGGCGTTGGCATAGGCCGTGGCCTCG
>CANHVX010000075.1 GCA_947464215.1 Pseudomonadaceae bacterium
CAATGGGGGCCGCTGGGGCGGCAACGGGTGCCGTTTGGGCACCTTGCGGGCTCTCTTTGGCGCCGCATTTTGGGGCCAAAACGGCGCTGGTTGCCGCTTCAAGCAGCATGTTTGGTAAACATGTGGGGGGTGTTGCAGGGGCGCCAGAGGCGTCAAACGTTTGGGCATAAATGTCATTCCCTGCGGCATCACTCAGCACTACAAATAGGGTTTTTATATCATGTTTTTCAATAGCTTCTTTAGCAATCACCGCCAACGTTCCCAGGCCCACAATCTGCACATGGGGGTGCACCAGGCGCCAGGCCTCGGCCACGGCAAGCCCAATGCGGCACCCGGTGAAACTTCCCGGCCCCACGGTCACACCAATCGTTTGAATATCTTCATATTTTACACTGGAACGCGCCACCACATCCCGCAGCATCACATGCAGCCGGTCGCTGCTGCGTGCCACGGCCGAAAACTCTTCGTAAATAACGGAATCATTATGCTTTTTTAAGCCGATGGTTACACCGGCAAAGCTGCAATCCAAAACCAGGTCCACAGGGGTTGTCATGGGTGTTGCATAGCACCTGTCAGGGTTTCTGTCACCTAAACGTATAATAAGGCAAGGAAAGAGAGAGCCTTATGAACGTGAACGCCACCAGCCCGGCGGCGGCCCTTGCCGCGCAGAGCGAAGCCTCGCAAACGGCACGTAAACAAGTGGAAAATAAGAAACCTTCCGTAAGCGCGCCGAAGGAAACGCACAGTATAAGCCGCTATGCCGACCGCCAAAAAAAGCAGCGGGAGAACGACCCCGACCGGGGCCATAAAGTCAACACCCGCGCCTAACCCAACGTGTTGGAATATCAATTGTTAATCAAGGATTAAGGGCCCAATCATAACCAACACCCTTCTTGGTTTTGCGTAGACCGTTCAGCGCCAGCTGAAACGCCAAACTGCCACATCTCCGTGCAGAAACCGCGTGTTACGGCGGTTTTTCTGTCTGTTGGCAATTGCATGGCCCCCGGCACAGGCATAGCCTTGGGGCATGATAAGCCCACGCACCCTGCACCGCCTCTTTGCCGCCGAAGGCCCATCCCACGGCCTTCCCTTGCCCCAGCACAAACTGTGGGGGCTTTTGGCAAGCCAACTTGGCGCACCACGCCGTGGCGCACAACCTCATATAAAATTTTGGTTTTTAGAGGGTTCTACCGCGGCCGAACCGGCATCAACATGGCTGTTGGTGGCCTCGGCCGACCATCCCTTTCTCACCGACACCACACTCCTCACCCTCAATCGCCTGTCGCTAATGCCGCAGCAGATGTGGCATCCCGTTGTTATTCCAAGTGTTAAAGGGGGGAAATGGGTGGGGGTTCGGCCGGCGGTGGCGGGTAGCCGGGCACCAACCGAGGCTTGGTTGCTGGTGCGGTTGGGGGCGGTTCCTGCTGGGGCGCAAAAGGGTTTGGTGGCAACGGCAACGGCGGCCATCAATCAAAACGTGGCCTTGGCACGCAGTGCGGTGGAAGATTTTACGGCCCAGCGCGAGGGGTTTATAAGCCGGTCACAGCTGTTGCTAAAAGGGCCCGAAAATGCCGAAAAATTAGCGTTTGCGCAGTGGCTCGCGTGTGAAAATTTTGTGTTTTTGGGTTACCGGCACTACACATACCAACACAGCCGGGGCAAGGGCAAGCCTACCACAGTGGTGCAGGCCACGGCGGGTTCGGGGTTGGGTATTTTGCGGTTACAAACCAGCGCGGTGGCCAAACCCACGCCGGTGGAAGCCGAGATGAATCTGCACCACTACCTGCGCGAGGAAGGGGCACTTATCCTCAGCAAAACCCCCGATCTCGCCCCCGTTCACCGCGCATCACCCATGGATTACGTCGCCCTGCTCGAGCGCAATGCCCAGGGCGATATCGTGGCCGAGCACCGCTGGCTGGGGCTGCTGACTAGCAGCGCCTATGCCGAGGGCGTGCATGCCATTCCCCTTGTGCGCAACAAGCTGAATAACATCATGAACATGTGCCCATGGCTCCCCAGCAGCCACAACGCACGCATCTTGCGCAACGTGTTGGAAACCTGGCCGCGCGACGAGCTTTTTTTGGCCTCCGAAGCCGATTTGATGCGCATGGCCATGGCGGCCACACATGTGAAGCAAAACCCCGACACCTTGTTGCTGCTGCGCGAGAGCGCGCGCGAGCAGGCCGTCACCGCGATGGTGTATGTGCCATTGGGGCGGATGAGCACGCGCCTGCGCGAGCAATTGGCATTGTTTTTCCTGCAGAATATTGGCCCCGTGCAAGAGTTTAAGGTGGAATTGGGCGAGGGTGAATTGGCGCGGATGCACTTCCGCTGCCGCTGGCAGGGCAAACCTGTCTCAGCCGACGATCTTAACCACCACGTGCGCCAGCTGGTGCGGGGGTGGGATGACGACGTGGCCGATTTTACGCGTCACCACGGCGCCCAGGGCCCAGGCATACATGGGGCTATCCTGGAATACGCCACGCCGGCCTATCGGGCCCAAACACGCCCCGAGCAGGCGGTGGCCGATTTTGCCATCATCGCCCAGCACACCACGCCTGCCCCCTACCCGCTGGTGAAGGTGGCGGCACAGGGCCCCATGTTAAGCTTACGCATCTATAACCAACCCGGCCCGGTGCCATTGGTGCACGTGGTGATGCTGCTCGAAAGCTGCGGCTTGCAGGTGACGCGGGAGGAAGAATACCAGTTGGGGCAAACCTGCTTGCAGGTGCTGAGCTGCACACCGTTGTCGGTGGTGCCCTCCCCGGCGGCGCAGCAGGCGCTGGAAGCAACGCTGGCCGCGGTGTTGGCCGGCCGTGCGGAAGAAGACAGCCTCAACCGCATGGCCCTGCTGGCGGCGTGCCAACCGCAGCAGTTGCGCATCCTGCGTGCGTGGGCCGCCTTGCTGCTGCAAATAGACCGCCGGTTCGACCCCCGCACCACGCGCCACACCCTGTGGGGCCACCCCGCCTTGGCCAAAGACCTGCTCGAGCTGTTCCGGCTGCGCCATCAGCCGGGCATCAACCGCAAGGGGGCCAAAGAGATTCACGCGCGTCTGGAAAAAGCGGTCAGCGCCCAACCCTCGGCCGAAGCCGAACGGCTGTGGCGCACACTGCTGGGGGTGGTGCTGGCAACGGTGCGCACCAATGCCTTCCAAGCGGCCGTGGCCGAGGGCACCGAGGCCCTGGCGCTGAAGCTCGACGCCGCCAAAGTCCCCCATCTGCCTGAACCCAAACCCTGGCGCGAGATTTTTGTGTATCACCACACGGTGGAAGGCGTGCATCTGCGCGGCGGCCCGATTGCCCGCGGCGGGCTGCGCTACAGCAACCGCCCGGCCGACTATCGCACCGAGGTGCTAGGGCTCATGTCGGCCCAGATGCGTAAAAATACCATTATTGTGCCGGTGGGGGCCAAGGGCGGGTTTGTGCTGCGCGGCCACCAGCCGGCCGAGCGCGGGCAGGCGCGCTATGCGGTCGAGCAGGCCTATCGCATGTATATCCGCGCCTTACTCAGCATCACCGATACCTACAACCCCCAGCAACAGGTGGTGCATCCGCACGCCATCATCTGCCATGATGACGCCGACCCCTACCTGGTCGTCGCCGCCGACAAAGGCACCGCCACCTTCTCCGATACAGCCAACGCCGAAGCCATCGCCGCCCGCTATTGGGGCCCGGCCATCGCGGGCTTTTGGCTGTCCGATGCCTTTGCCAGCGGGGGCAGCAAAGGCTACGACCACAAAGCCATGGGCATCACCGCCAAGGGCGCCTGGATAAGCGTCATGCACCACGCCGCCAAGCGGGGGATACTCCCCACCGCCAAGCGGCCGCTTACCATGGTGGGCATTGGCGATATGGCGGGCGATGTGTTTGGCAACGGGCTGCTGTTAAGCCCGCACGTCAAGCTGGTGGCGGCCTTCAACCATAGCCATATCATGCTCGATCCCTCCCCCACCCCCGCCAGCAGCTTTGCTGCGCGCCAACAGGCGTTTCAGCAGGGTTTGGCGTGGGATACCTACCCCACCCGCAGCCTTAGCGAGGGCGGGGGCATCTGGCCCCGCACCGCCAAAAGCATTCCGCTCAGCGCCGCGGCGCAAAAGGTGCTGGGGGTGAAGGCCAAGGCGCTCACGCCCGACGAGCTCATCCAGGCCATTCTGGCCGCCCCGGTCGATGTGCTCTGGAACGGCGGGATAGGCACCTACATCAAAGCCACAGACGAACCCCACGCCGCCGCACAAGATAAAGCCAACGACACCACGCGCATCAACGCCAAACAGGCGCGGATGAAAATCATTGGCGAAGGCGGTAATTTGGGCCTCACGCCGCGCGCGCGGGTGGAATTGGCGCGCCTCGGGGTGGCACTCAACACCGACGCACTCGACAATTCGGCGGGGGTCGATACCTCCGACCACGAAGTGAACGTGAAAATTTTGTTGGCGCAAGCCCAACGGAAAGGCCAGCTGACCGAAGCCGGACGGGTGGCCTTGCTCAAAAAACTCACGCCCGATATCGCCGAACTCGTGCTGCGCGACAACCGCCAGCAGAATCTCCTTATTAGCCTCGAGGCCGAAGCCCCGCGCGAAGACCACGCCGAGCTGGCCTTGTGGCAAGAGGTGTTGGTCAAACACGGCTACGCCGATATGGCGGTCGATTGCCTCCCCACCCGGCGCGATCTCATGGCGCGCGAGGGCGGCACCTACACGCGGCCCGAACTGTGCGCCCTGGTGGCGGCCAGCAAGTCGTGGCTGCGCGAGGCGCTGCTGGCCGACCCCGATCTGCTGGCCAGCGCCGCAGCGGCGCCGTTGTTGCAGTGGTATTTTCCAGCGGCGGTGCAGCAGCAGTTTGGCGGGTTGCTCGCGCAGCATCCGCTGGCGCAACACATTATCGCCACCGTGCTGGCCAATTTGCTCATCAACCGGCTGGGCCTGCTCGCCATCCCCCGGCTGATGAACGATTACGAGGC
>CANHVX010000076.1 GCA_947464215.1 Pseudomonadaceae bacterium
ACTAGGGTCATAGCTCATATCCCCAACCTTACGACACCTGCCATTCTCCATACGCTTCAGCGAATTATCCTAAACACCTCCACCATTACCTATCGAGCGCCCACCACTACCACTGTTTGATTTTTGTGAACCGCCACTTCCCCCACCCCCGCTACTGTTTGTGCTCGACCGTTGAGAAGCCCCACCCGGAGCAGACGCATTTCGCGCCCCAGCGGTAGCCGAATCCATGGTGCGATTGCTGACTCCTCGCCCATTACTGTTGGCACTTTCGCTAAAGCTAGAAGGTGGCGTAGGCCGCCCTCCCGCATTTCCCCCGGTCCGGTCAAAAATTGTCGGGTTAGCCGAGGGCTTACTTGTATTCTGGGATGCAAATGGCCCAGTCAAATCATCTGCCCAACTATCAGCCGCCGAACGATAACCAACACTTCCATCAGGATTAACACCCGGCACTTGTCGAATGTCCATCCGGCCACGCCCGTTCGTGCTCGCACTTTCGCTAAAAGCGCCCTGCGACAAGGAATGAGAACCCGTCTTGGGGGGCACTGCAACCTGTCCTGCCCCCTCCCCCGCCCTAACCTCACGCGCCCGGCCATCGGCCCCAATCACAAACGCGCGCCCGTCACGGGTGAACGCTTCCACATCGTTGCGCCCGCCGCCGCCAAACAGCGGTCGGTTCACGTGCGGCACGGTTACCGAAACACCATTCACCGGTGGTTTGGAAACATTCGGTTGCACGTTTGGCGCCGCCACCGCACGGGGGGCCGCCAGAGAACGTATGCCACGGCCGTTGGCATACCCATCCTGGTAGGGTTTGCAGTTGCTGATACGCTCCGCGCGGCCCTGTTGGCCATCATCCAACCCATAGCGGAAGAACACGGCACGGCTGGCACTGTCGGTTTCATTACAATCCTGGGCCCACACGCCCGAAAAAGGCACCACCACAAGCCCCAGCCACACAACAACGCGCATGTTCACACCTTTCAATGTTTGTTTCCTATAGGAAGCCGCACCAGCCGCGCTGACAAAGCAAAAGCCCAAAAACCCGCAAACCGCCCCCCCTACAGCGCGCAAAAATGTCACACACCACACACATTTCCCATAAAATCATGCCTTTTCATCCAGAAAAGCGCATCTATTCCGGCCACGTCCGTCTTGCCAGCCACGGTCCTGTCAGGCCAACCTAACGGGGTCGGCCATAGAGCCCAAGCACCGTATAAAGAAAAAGGCCCGTAATCCCCCATGACAAACATCCTCGCCCAAGCCGGAACCGCCCTCACGCCCGAGCTGGTGGCCCTGGGCGAAAAGTATGGCCTGAACAAGGTTGAAACCCGCTTTTTAGGCCCCCTGCTGAAGTATTTTACCGAGCCCAACATCCGCGAAGTGGTCATCAACCAACCTGGCGAGGTCGGCTACGAATTCCCCGACGGCTCCTGGAAGTGGGTGGCCGCGCCCGAACTCACGATCGAGCAGCTGGAAGACTGCGCCCGTATGTTGGCCAACCTCAGCAACAACATTTACACGCCCGACCACCCCATTTTGTCGTGCAAAATGCCCGGCGGGCACCGGGTGCAAATTGTCGGCGGGCACCACACCACCAAAAAATTCTCGATGACGGTGCGTATCCAGCACGTCAAACACTACACGCTCGACCATTTCTACCTCCAACCCGGCGTCAAAGAGACAATCATTGATAACATTATCAATAAAAAAACGCTCCTCATCTCGGGGGGAACCAGCACCGGTAAAACCAGCTTCATGAACGCGGCGCTCAAATACATCCCCATGCACGAGCGCCTCATCACGCTGGAAGACGTGCCCGAACTCGACGTGCCGCACCAAAACTGGACGCCCCTGCTCTTCGGCGGCGCCAACCGAGACCCGTCAGGGAAGGAAATCCGCGAGATGCTCAACGCCACGCTTCGTATGCGCCCCGACCGTATTTTGCTGGGGGAAATCCGGAAAGAGAACGCCTTTACCTTCTGTAGCGCCATCAACACCGGTCACGAAGGCAGCATGGCCACCATCCACGCCAACAGCCCCGATGCCGCGCTCGACGCCGTGATAAACCGTGTGATGCTGAACGGCGAAATTGCCGACAGCGCGCTGAACGTGCTGAAGCGCCAGCTGGAAAACGACATTTTCGGCGTGGTGCAGTTGGTGCGCGAAGGCCCCAAGGTCACGGGTTACTTCAAGCCGCTGAAGGGTTAACCGCGCGCCCGGGTCGGCATAGCGCCCTGGGCGCCAATCAAGGGCACAAACACCACCGGGCCCAGAATTTGCTCCTGCACAGCACCGTGCGCGTCTTTCGTCACTTTCACCAGTTTTTGCTGGGTTTCTTGCGGCCCCACGGGGATAACCATCACGCCCCCCGGCTTCATCTGGTCCACCAAAGCCGCCGGCACGTGCGGGCCAGCCGCTGTCACCAGAATGGCATCAAACGGGGCCTGTTCGGGCCACCCTAAGGTGCCATCGCCCACCATGGGGGTGAAGTTGGTCACACCCAAGTCATGCAAGCGGCTTACCGCCACCCGGCTCAAGGGCGCATGCCGCTCAATGGTGTAAACGCGGCGGCACAGCTTGCTCAACACCGCGGTCTGGTAACCGCAACCCGTGCCAATTTCCAAAACCTTTTCATGGCCTTTCAGGCTAAGCGCCGCCGTCATCGTGGCCACCACGCTGGGCATGGAGATGGTCTGTTGTTCCCCAATCGGCAAGCAGAGGTCATCATAGGCCTGCACCGCCATGCTGGGTGCCACAAACACCTCGCGCGGGATAAGCCCCATCACGCGCAACACCGCCTCATCGGCCACACCGGCCTGTTTCAGCATGGCCAGCATACGTTGCACACGCAGGGGGTTGGGCTTCACATCACGCAATTTCATAGAATCACCCTAACGGGCAGCCGCCTCAAACACCACGGCCCCCGCCACAAAAAGGCTAGACTGTGTCAATTCTGTAGCCATTCCAAACGCTGCAATTCCTGCCAGATAACCACCGCCACAGCATCATAGCAAGCACCCCATCAGCATCAGCTTCGAAGGGGCAATTAACTCTGCCGCTTTTGCATCAACATATACAGCATTTTCGCAATTCGCTCATAGGCGTCGCGGATTCCATCAGCACGTTGCTTATCCCAGAATTCGCAATCGCTTCCCAATAAAGCCCAAACGCGCATTTCTTCACACGCACCAAGCGCCATTTTCAAAAAACGCTTCTCTTCTGTAGGCGTGCTCATTTTGCTAAGTCCTTCAGCAATATTTGCACAAATTCCACGGCTTGCCCTCCGCATCTGGTCACCCAAGCCGGAAAACTGTTCTGTTTTTGGCAAATCCAAACTCAGTGTGTAAATATCCTTGGCCGAGGCCCGCGCCAACTTAAAAACATCCAACTGTTCCTAGTGCATAAAAGCCATAAAATGCTTCCTCCACTAACCCGTTATACCCGCGACCCACCCCATAATCCGATAACCCGACTATCCAATCACCCAATACGCCCGTGGCAAATAAGGATGCAAAACCTTAGGCACATGCACCCGGCCTTGGGCATCCTGATGGTTTTCCACCAACGCCACCAACGCGCGGCACACAGAAAGGGCGGTGCCATTCAACGTGTGGGCAAATTGCAGCTTGCCCGCACTGTCGCGGTATTTAATGTTGAGGCGCCGCGCTTGGAAATCAAGGCAGTTGCTGGTGCTGGTAATTTCCCCCCAGCTGCCGGGCGTGCCGGGCGTGCCGCCACGGCCGGGCATCCAGGCTTCAAGGTCAAATTTGCGGTAGGCGGCGGCCCCCAGGTCACCGCTGGCAATTTCCAACACGCGATAAGGTATCTCAAGCGCGTCAAAAATCTCCTGCTCCAAACGCCGCAATTCCAAATGCAACGCCGCGCTCTCTTCGGGCTTACAAATCACCACCATTTCGGCTTTGGTGAATTGGTGCACCCGATAAATCCCGCGCGTCAGGCTGCCATGCGCCCGCTCGCTGCGGAAGCAGTGCGAAAGCCCGGCATATTTAATCGGCGTGGTCACATCCACCACCTCATCGGCATGGATACCCACCAGTGTAATTTCGCTGGTCGCAATCAGGTTCAGGTCGCTGCCTTCAACATGGTAGGTATTGCTCTCGTTGCCGCGGGGCACAAAGCCAGCGCCCTGCATCAGGCTGTCGCGGGCCAGGTCGGGCGTCAGCACGGGCGTGTAGCCGGCCGCCAACACATGGTCAAGGGCAAAACGGGTCAGCGCCAGTTCCAACATGGCCCCAGCCCCGGTCAGGTAGTAAAACCCCGAGCCCGAAACCTTGGCACCCGCCGCCAAGTTTACCATGCCAAGGCTCTCCATCAGGTCAATATGGTCCTTGGGCGTGAAGTCAAAGGTGCGTATCGGGGTCACGCCGCGCGCGATGTCCGCACTGGCATCTTCCCCCCCCTGTGGGCTCTCGGGGGCAGTCATGTTGGGGATAGTCAGGTAGATGTCCTGCACCTGCCCCTCCAGCGCCGCTAAATCGGCAACCAGCGCCGCTTCAGCACCCCGCAGCTCCGCCCCTTTGTGGCGTCGCTCATCAATCGAAAGGTCGTTATTTTTCGCGAGCTTATTGCTTTCCGCGCGAATAGACTCAACGTTTTGCAATAGGTCCTTGCGTGCCGTTTCCAGCTTAACATATTCATCCAATTCAACATTCATGCCGCGGCCGGCGATGTTGGCCCGCACCAACTCTAGGTTTTCAAGAATAAACTTCCGGTCCAGCATATTATAATCCTCTGTTTCACTTAATATTTTTATAAGCCACGTACACGTTTCGCCAAGAAAATAGCACATTCATACAAAATCACCAACGGAACCGCCAAAAAACTCTGCGAAATCGGGTCCGGCGGCGTAAGTGCAGCAGCCACAACAAAAATAGCCACAATCATCCATCGCCG
>CANHVX010000077.1 GCA_947464215.1 Pseudomonadaceae bacterium
CGATTACGATTATCCGCGCCAAGAATCCTTCCACGGCCATGGATGGCGTGCGTGAGGGTTTAGTGGTGGACACCGCCGTATGGGACCACGTGGTGGCGTTGGTAGCCGCCGAAGGCATTGATGCGTGGGACAGCCGTTTGGGTGGGCGCGAGGCGGAGCTCTTCCCCGCCGGATGGCTGGCGGCCCGTGGTGTGAGTGCGGCGGATTTTGACTATGTGCGCGATATTCTGGACGTGTGGTTTGACAGCGGCACCACCCATGCCCATGTGGTGCGTGCCGACAGCGCCGAAGGCCAGCGTTTTGCCCGCACCGACGGCAAGCGCCCCGCCGACCTTTACCAAGAAGGCAGCGACCAGCACCGGGGGTGGTTCCATTCCAGTTTGCTCACCAGTGTGGCCGCCTACGGCGATGCCCCCTACGAAACCGTGATGACCAGCGGCTTTGTGGTGGACGGGCAGGGGCGGAAATTCAGCAAGAGCCTGGGCAACGGCGTGGAGCCGCGTGCGCTGCTGGACAAATATGGCATGGATATTATCCGCCTTTGGGTGGCGAAAAGCGACACCAGTGAGGATATCCGCTACAGCCCGGCCATGATGGATGTGTGCGCGGATGACTACCGCAAGTTCCGCAATACTCTCCGCTGGCTGCTGGGCAACATGGGCCCCCTTGGCGCGCCTGCCGTGGCCCCTGATGCCATGCCGGAGCTGGAGCGCTATATGCTGCACCGCCTTAGCGCCGTGCTGGCCGAGGTGCGGGGGCATTACTCCGCGCTGGCCTTCCACAAAGCCACCCGCGCGCTGTATGACTTCTGCAGCACCGAGCTTTCCAACTTCTATTTTGACGTGCGCAAGGACACCCTTTACTGCGACGCCGCCGACAGCCCCGCCCGCCGCGCCTGTGTGGCCGCGCTGGACCATATCTTCCGGGGGTTGGTGACGCATCTGGCGCCGCTGATGCCCTTCACCACCGATGAAGCGTGGCGCAGCCGTTTTGGTGACGATGCCTGTGTGCATTTAGAGACCTTTGCTCTGCCGCCGGAGGTGGTGGTGGATGGTGCGCGGTGGGAGGCGTTGATGGGACTCCGCGATGCGGCCAACCGGGCGATTGAGGCCTTGCGTGCCGAGGGGCGTGTGGGCGCCAACATGGATGTGGCGCTGACTTACCCCGAGCCCCTTGACGCGGACGTTGTGCGTGAGGTGTGTGGAGTGAGTGCGGCCCGCCACGGCGGAGCCCTGCAGGTGGCCCAACACGATGGCCACAAGTGCCCGCGCTGCTGGCGGTATTATGACGTGCTGGAGGCCAGCGGTGTGTGCGCGCGGTGCGATGGTGCGCTGGTGGCCCTTGATGCCGCCCGCGCCACGGCGCAGGATGGTGCCCATGAGTAAATTTGCCACCCGCGAGATTTTCCTGCCCAGCAAGGTTTTGGAGCTATGCTTAAAAAACTGGGATGAGGCCGAAGATGAAGCCCTCTCCCGCGCCGTGGGTGAAGCGATGGAGCATGCCTACTTTCACCTGCGGTGGCTGATGGCCGTGCGCCAACACCGCTGCCGCCTGGTGGTGGTGCAACTGCGCGATGCACGCGGGCAGGAACTGGCCCCGCATTACCAGATTGGCGACCTGTTTACGTTGAGTGGCTGGCACCCCGAACGGGCCCTGCTTGAAGCCCGCGAATTGATTGCCGACAGCGGCGACGGCCTGACCTTTGACCTGCCCGTGGACGATGAAATGCTGGCCGATTGGCAAGAGCTGATTGATATGTTCGACCTTGCTGATGACGACGACGATGCCGAAACCGGCCCGATGGCGTTGCTGGCCAGTGCGATGGTTCTGCTTGACCAGGCCCATGACGCGTATGTGGATGAGCTTGGCGATGATTTTTATGTGGCAACCCGCGGCCTTGAAAAAGATGTGGATGCGTTAGTTGCTACCGAATTTGGCCGTTGGAGCGCGGAAACCATGCAGGTGATGGACACCCCCGCCACCACCGCCATGGCGCAGATTTTTGCCGTGGTGCCCGATGGCATGACCACGCCGGTGCCCGTGGTGTTCCAGCCCGAAGGTGGTGTTGGCGATGAGGACGCAGATGAGGATGAGGACGATGGCCGCTAGCATGGTGGGGCGCGGATGGGCGTATATGCGCTCGCGCCGCGTGGGCTTGCTGTTAGCCCTGGTGGTGTTAGCCATGGATGACGTGAGCAAGGAAATTATTCTGCACCTTGCTTACGCCAGCCTTTTACCGATGTGGATGGTGGAGGGGCAGCTAGGTTTTATGCTGGGGTGGAACCGCGGCATGAGCTTTAGCCTGTTGGACGGCTTTGCCTATGCCCCCCATGTGCTGGCGGCGGTGGCGGTGGTGGCGGTGGGGTGGTTTATCCACTGGATGGTGGACGGCCACGCCCGCAGCTGGCACCAAACCGGCCTTGGGCTGATTGTGGGCGGTGCGCTTGGCAATTTGGTGGACCGTATCCAGCATGGGGCGGTTGTTGACTTTATTGTGGTGAACCCGTGGGGCTTCTTCCCCTACACCTTCAATATTGCCGATGCCGCCATAACGGTAGGTGTGGCACTGCTGCTGCTGGACAGTTACCTCCGCCGTGCTTAGGATGCGCCGGTGATATTTAACCCTTTGAGTAAAGGATACCTGACGATGCGTGTGTTCCCCTTGATAACCGCCGCAGCCACAGCCATGGCGTTGACCGCATGTGCCAGCGGCAGCAACAACCCTTTTGCCCGCACGCTGCCCGATGAAACAAAAGTAATTGACGGCCCAAGCCTGGCCCTGCCACCCAGTTTTGAACTGCGGCCCCCACGTGATGCCAAAGCCGACGCCGCGACGGTGGAAGCCGCGCTGGCGCGCACACAGGCGCAAGCGTTGGTGACCGGCGTAAGTTCTTCGGCGCCCATGGCCGCCACGAGTGATGATTGGTTGGTGACCAAAGCTGAAGAGGCGGGCGGAACGACGGCACAAGCCAACGTGCGTGCGGAGCTGGAAGCCGCCGAAACCCAAGCCGCCGCCGAGGCCGAAGCCAAAAAACCCGCGTGGAAGCGCTGGCTTGGCGGGACGAAAAAGTAGATTTTTCCCGGTAACAAGGGCAGGGTGGGGCCATGGGTGGACTTAAAGGTTTAGCAATGATGATGGTGGCCATGTTGACCACCGGACTAGAAAAGGGATGGGCGATGCAGTTTGACGAATTTACCTTGGACAACGGGTTGCGTGTGGTGGTGGTGCCGGACACCCGTGTGCCCGTAGTAACCCACAGTGTGTGGTATAACGTGGGCGCCATGGACGAAAAACCCGGCAAAACCGGCCTTGCCCACATGACCGAACACCTGATGTTTAAAGGCACCCCCCGCTACCCCGCCGGCGAGATGGACAAGATTGTCCAGCGCAAAGGCGGCGTGCAAAACGCCTTCACCAGCTATGACTTTACCGCCTACTTCCAAAAAGTGCCCGTGGGCGAATTGCCCACCATGCTGGATTTGGAAAGCGACCGCATGGTGAACCTGCACCTCACGGACGAGATTTTCCAGCCCGAGCGCAAAGTGGTGGCCGAAGAACGCAAGCTGACCACCGACAGCGACCCCTCCGACCGCTTTTTTGAGCAGGTTCTGCGCCGCCACTACAGCGCCCACACCTATGGCCACCCGATTATCGGCTGGGGCGAAGACATTGCCGGCTACACCAAAGACGACGCCCTTGATTGGTACCGCACCCACTATGCCCCCAACAACGCCACGCTGGTGATGGTGGGTGACATGAATGCGGCCCAGTTGAAGCCTTTGCTGGAAACAACCTACGGCCGTGTTGCCCGCGTGGACCATGTGGTAAGCCGCACGCAGACCGTGGAGCCCGCCCGCACCAAGCCGCTGGAATTTGTGGCCATGGATGCCCAAGTGAAAGTGCCCGTTTGGCACACCCTTTACCGTGCACCCAGCGCCTTCCAGGGCGTGGCCGGTGCTGCCGTGAAAGACGGCGATGCGACGGCGCTGTGGGTTCTGGCGGAGATTTTGGGCGGCAGTGACACCTCGCGCTTGCACAAAGCGTTGGTGCTGGACGGACAGTTGGCCGATGAGGCAACTTCGAGCTACGATGCCGTGCGTGCGGGTGAGACGACGTTTGATATCTCGGTGCAGCCCAAAGACGGCGTGACGCTGGACCGCATTGGCCCTGCGGTGGCCAAGGTGTTGGCTATGTTGCTGGCTGACGGGGTGACCGACGCAGAGCTTAAGCGCGCCAAAACCACCTTGCTGGCCGATGAAACCTATGCCCGCGATGACAGCTTCACCAGCATGTACCGCGTGGGCATGTGGTTGACGGCGGGTGGGGATATGGCGGATTTCAACCGTTGGCAAGACGAGCTTGCGGCCCTGACGACGGCCGATGTGAACCGTGTGGCCAAGCTGGTGCTTGCCGAACAGGGGCGCACGCTGGCCATTCTGGTGGGCAAAAAAGCCCAGCTGGGCGCGTTGCAGGTGAACCTGACGCTGCCTACTGTGGCCGCAACCACCACTGCCCATTAAGGCCTGGTTTGCGTGGACGCACCGCTGGTTGCCCTTTCGTTCCCCGCCGTATGGCTTATCTTGGCCCTGCTGAGCAGTTTGCTCTCGGCCCAGAATGTGGAAATGAACCGCCGCGCGCGGCAGGAAGGATTTCGGCTTAATTTATGGCGGATGGCGCTTTCGGCGCTTTTTTGGGGACCGCTGGCGCTGCTGCAACCGTGGCCCGATGACACGCTGTTTTATGTGGCTGCCATCTTCAGTGGTGTGGCGATGATTATCGGGTTTACCATCCAGAATGATTTGGCGGTGCGCCACAATGGACGCGTTGCCATTTTGCACATGCCGCTCAAAGCGGTATTTGTA
>CANHVX010000078.1 GCA_947464215.1 Pseudomonadaceae bacterium
ATGCCTGAAAACACACCGTCCACGCCCCGCACAGCCATGCCAACGCCGGCACCGGCTGCCGAAATGGTAACGCTGACGCTGCATGTGCAGCCCGAGAACCAGTTGGCGGTGGCCATGCCGGCGGCCGAATGGAAGGGGCTGGTCGAGAATTTTGCCCGTATGCCGGTTATCGAGCGCACGCAGATGGGCCACAGCATCCGCAACGCGGTGGCCACCAATCCTTTCCCCGAGAATATGCCCACCAGCCCGCACCAGCTCAGTGCGGCACAGCAGCAGGCGTGCGATACCTTTGTCACCGATTGCATGCTGCTGGCCGCCTTGGCCGAGGCCACCAATCAACGGGTGCTGGCGGAAACGGCGCTGCACGGGTATCATCTCAGCCGGGGCAACACGGTCAAACACCGCCTCAACTAGAACCAGGGGGCACACCACGGCATGTTGGCTGAATATCTATCCGAACTGCTCCAGCCGTGGCGGCGGGTGTCGCGTGCCGAGTTTGGGGCGGCGCTCGGGGTGGCCAGCGTGCCGGGGCTGGTGCTTATGGTTACGGGGTTTATCGAAGGCGGCAGCGGCCTGCTGGGGCCCTTGGCAACGCTGGCACAAGGGGGGGGCGGGGCAACGTCGGCACAGGCCGCCACCCTCGAAAACGCGCTCACCCAGCTGTCCACCAGCGCTCCCGTGGCAGCATTTGAACCCACCAGCCTCATCAACCCCCTGGTGCTGTTGGCGCTTACGCCGTTTTGCCGGGGGCGGCTGAACGATATGGGGTATACCCCCACCCCAGCCTTGGCCCTCACCGCCGCCATTCAACTCAGCACGCTGAACGACCTCGTGTCCGTGTTTTATACCCCCGGTGTCTTGCCAATGGCGTGGCTGTTTATGCTGGCCAATTTTGGCGGATATATCTGGCTCACGCTCGGCAAACCCGCACCGCGGCTGGCCCGGCACGAGCAGGTGCCCAACCACCTCCCCCCCCACGAAGAGCCCCACCGTTCATGAGCCCGGCCGACCTCGCCCGCAACCCACTCGCCGGCATCATTATCTGTGTCGATGGCCCCACCGCCAGCGGCAAAGGGACGCTGGCCAAAACCCTGGCGCGGCATTGGCGGCTGAAGTTTCTCGATACCGGCACGCTGTATCGCGCCGTGGCCTATCGGCTCATCTCTCAGGGGCAAGATCCCGCCAACACCGTGCGCGCCACCGAGGCCGCCACCGGCCTGGCCCAACCCGGCGTGTTTGATTTTAAACACAAAGGGAACAACGAATTTGGCGTCTACCTGAACGGCACCGAGGTCACCCAGGCCATCCGCACGCTGGAAGCCGGGCAGGCGGCCAGTATCGTGGCGGTCCAGCCCGCGGTGCGGCAGGCTCTGCTGGAATTTCAGCAAGAATACGCCCGCCACTGGCAACCTCTCGTGGGCGTGGTGCTCGATGGCCGCGATACCGGTGCGCGCATCGCGCCCCACGCACAGGCCAAACTGTTTCTCACCGCCGAGGTCGCCGAGCGCGGCCGCCGTCGTTGGCTAGAAGCCACGGCCGCCGGGCAAAATGTCCCACTCGAGGCGGTCATCGCCCAAATTGCCGCGCGCGATGCCCGCGATGCCGACAACACCCTCTGCGGGCCCGATGCCATCGTTATCAACGCCACCCACATGTCGGCGGCCGAGGTTTTGCAAACCGCCATCGCCGCGGTCGAAGAGAAACTGGGGCGTCCTATCCCCCCGGCACCGGCCGGGGTTTAAAGCAACCCAAGGGCCAACTTCGCCTCCAAACTCAGGGTCGCTTTGTCCCACGGCGGGTCAAACGTCAGCACCACCCGGGTGGGTAGGCCGGTGGCGGTTTCCACGGCCAGGCGGGCCTGCTCGGGCAGTTCACCGGCCACGGGGCAATTGGGGGCGGTTAAGGTCATGGTCAGCCGCGCGGTGCGGGCGGTTTCATCCATATCCAAACGGTAAATCAATCCAAGGTCATAAATATTCAACGGCAATTCAGGGTCCATCACATTGCGCAAGGCATGGATAGCCTTGTCCCGCAAACTGGCATCAGCCGCCACACGGCCGTCATCAGCGGCGATATGGTCCTCAGTTTCAATCCGTATGGGCATAGCACCAAGCTTAAAGCCGGAAGGCATGGGCCAGCAAGTAGCCACCGGCCAACATCAGGGTCAGGGCAAAGGCGCGGGCAAATATGGTGCGCATCAGCTGGGGGTCAACGCGGCTGCGGGCGCGGTAAACGATACTCAGCCACACGGCCCAAATGGCCACCGCACTGGCCCCCACCAAAAACACCCCTAGCATGCGCAGCCCCACCGCATCCGGCATGTCGCCATGCAGGTGGATAAGCCCAAAGGCCGCAGCAAACGTCAGCAAGCTGGCGGGGTGGATGAAGGTGTAGGTCAGCGCACAGCGGTAGGGGCTCTTGAATCCGGCGGGCAGGGCACCAGCGGCAAGGGTGGCCAGGGGCTGGGTCAGCAGCACGGCACCATAGGCCAGCAAACCGCCCCCGGCGGCGGCCCACAGGGGGTATGCGTGCCAGATGTTGGGCAAACCCAGCTTAGGCACCCAGCCCATCCCCACCAGCACGCCAAAGGCCAGCACCACATCGGCGGTTACACAGCCAAGCCCCACCCGAATGGCGGCGCGGCGCTGCCGTTCGGCCATCAGGCGGGCGGCCAACAGGCCCATGGGCCCAAAGGGTAAACTTACCGCAGCACCGGCGGCCAAACACCCTACGGCAAGGGCCAAAATCTGTTCTATCAACATAGGGGCTAACGTAGCATAAGTTGGGCTTTAATCAGGCCCTCGGCCAGTTGGGTCAGGTCATCGGGTGTGGTGGAAATGCCAATGCTTGCCCGCAGGCATCCGTGTTCACCCAGGGCGGCCATCAACGGCATGGCGCAGTGGTGGCCGCTGCGTACGGCAATGCCCTGTTGGTCCAGCAGTGTGGCCACGTCGGCGGGGTGGCACCCGGCCATGTTAAAGGCGGCAATGCCCGTGCCGCGTGGGCTTATGCGCACCACCTGCGGCACGCGGTCAAGGGCGTCATCCAGCAGGTCGGCCATGGCATGCTCGTGGGCCTCAATCGCCGCCCAACCCACACTACTCATCCAGTCTAGGGCGGCCGCAAGGCCAATTGCTTCCGCAATGGCGGGGGTGCCCGCTTCAAACCGCGCCGGGGGTGGGGCAAAGGTGGTGCCCAGGGGCAACGTTACGGTTTCAATCATGTCGCCGCCGCCTTGGTAGGGCGGCATGGCAGCCAGCAGGTCAGGGCGGCCATACAGCACGCCAATGCCGGTGGGGCCATACAGCTTGTGGCCGGTGCACACATAAAAATCGGCACCCAACGCGGTTACATCCACGGGGCCATGCACCACGGCTTGGCTGCCATCCACCAGCACCATGGCACCGGCGGCTTTGGCCATCCCCATCAACGTGGCCAGGTCAGGCCGCACGCCCAACACATTGCTCATGTGGGTTATGGCCAGCACATCGGCCCCCGCCAACAGCGTCGCGGCGGCCGCCATGTCCAACCCACCGCGCGAAGCATGTAACGGGATAACCCGTATCTCAAAGCCAATCTCCGCCTGAATCAGCTGCCACGGCACAATATTGGCATGGTGCTCCAGCACACTCAGCACCACCACGCTGTCACGCGTCAGGTGGGTTCGGCCCCAGCTGTGGGCTACCAGGTTAATCCCTTCGGTGGTGTTGCGGGTAAAAACCACACCGGCTTCGGGCACATTCAAAAACCGCGCCACGGTCGCCCGCGCGGCTTCATAGGCGGCGGTGGTGCGGGCCGAATTCTCATATAACCCACGGTGAATATTCGCATAGGGCCCGGCCAGCACACCCTGCATGGCGTCCAGCACCGCGCGGGGCTTCAGGGCCGAGGCCGCGCTGTCCAAAAACGCCAGCCGCTGGCCATGGGGCCGCAACGCCAGAGAGGGGAAGTGGTCCCGCACGTTCATGGCTATCTACATACGCTCGTGGGGGGCATCCTGCAACCACGCCCCCAGCAGCAGGGCCATATCGTCGGGCGGGGTGTCTTGGGCGGGCAAGGCATCCCCGGCCAGCCAGCGGCGCACGCGGTTGGTTAGGCTGGGGCGCAGCGCGGGGGGGAAGGCATCCACAAACTCCTGCATAAATCCACCCACCAGCAGGGCGCGGGCCGCCTGCGGGGTAAAGCCGCGGGCTTGCAAATAGAACAGTTGCATAGGGTTCAGCCCACCGGTGGCCGCACCGTGGCTGCACTTTACATCATCGGCGTAAATTTCCAGCTCGGGCTTGTGGCTCGCTTTGGCCCCATCATGCAAAAGCAGATTATGGCAATGCATGTAAGCATTGGTTTTTTGGGCGTCCGGCGCCACATAAAATTTTCCTTGGAAAACAGCGTGTCCGCCATGGGTGCCATCACCATCAATCACATTGCGCTGCCGCACGGTCACGGCATTCCCCTCGCCCACGTGGTGGGTGGTCATGGTGGTGTCAAAATGCTGGCCCGCGCGCGGGGCGGCTAAACCTGTGTAGCCATACTCCGTCGCCGTGCCCAAACGCGCATGCACCTCGGCGCGCACCCAAGCGCCGTCGCCCGCGCCAAATTGGGCGGCTTGGCCGTTGTAGCAGGCACGGTCAGCCAGGGTTGCACGCTGGCGGCGCGTCAGCACACATCCCGCCCCTGCCTCGGCCCATACGGCATGGGTCAGGCGCGCCTGTTCCCCCAGCTGAAGGGTCACCTGCACATGGTTAAACCCGGCCCAATCAGCCAAGGCCACATGGTGCTCCACCACCGTGGCCGCAGCACGGGGCG
>CANHVX010000079.1 GCA_947464215.1 Pseudomonadaceae bacterium
GCAGGGCGGAGCATCTCAGAGATCTTTCTGTTAGGCGGGGTGGCGCATGCCCACGCGGGTCATGGCGGGGGTGGGGTCAACGTGCAGGCGGGCCAGGCCAAGGGTTTTGGCATCCAATCCAAACGCGGCGCCCACCAGTTGCGAAATATTCATCTCGGGTAAACCGATGGTCACGCCCATGGCTTTTTCACTGCGGCTTTGGTAGGCCCCTAGGGCAAAGTCGCATAGGGTGCAGGGGCTTACCATCACATCGGCCCCGGCGTGCTTGGCTTCCAGGCTGTGGCCACCGGCCATGGAAAGGAATTCTTTTTCCTGCGCCAGCATAATGTGGAAGCCGCAGCATTTGTCTTTGCCGTAATAGTCCACGCTGTCGCCGCCCAGGGCATCAATCAACGTTTCCAGATACTGCGGGCCCTTCACGGTGCCGCCGCGCCCGGCAAAAATCTCATTGGGGCGCATGGCATGGCAGCCATAAAACGGCGCGACTTTCAAACCATTAAGGGGGTTCTTCAAGTGCTGCTTCAAGGTGTCCACACCAATGTCTTCTACCAGCACCCAAATCAGGTGTTTCACCTCAATGGTGCCCTGGTAGGGGCGCACACCGGCTTTTTGCAGCACGGCGTTGATATCCGCCCGCAGCTGCGGCTCACGGGTCAGGCGGTGGTTGGCGTAGGCAAAGGTTTGCAGGCAGGTGTTACAGATGGTCACAATATCCATACCCATCTCTTCGGCTTGGCTGAAGATGCGGGCGTTGATAGCCAGCGCGGCGGCCAAATCATGTTCTTGCAGGTTGCCGGCGCCGCAGCAGGTGGCGGCGTGCATGTCGTGCAATGTAAGGCCCAGCTGCTCGCTTATGGCGCGCGCCGACCAATCCGCTTCTTTCTGGATCTGCTTCGCCGCGCAGCCGGGGTAGTAGGCATAGTTCAGGTTTTTGCTGAGGCCCATGGGGGTTCTTTCTCTTGGGGAGCGTCTAAAAGTGGTGTGAGGGCTGGATTTTCCCAGCCGGGGCCGGGGGGTAGGCGCGCTGTCCGCAGGCGGCAAGGGTAAGGGCGCAGCCCAGCAGAAGGCACAACACAAACGTCTTTTTCATGGCTCACATCGTGCGGGGGGTTGAGGCCTTTGGTCAAGGGTGATAAACCGTTTTTATGGCCATTTATCACACCGATGTTGCAATCATAGGCGCAGGCCCCAGTGGTTTGTTTATGGTATTTGAAGCGGGTTTTCTGGGCTATTCCAGCGTCGTGCTCGATGCCTTGCCCCACATCGGCGGCCAATTGGCGGCGTTGTATCCCGAAAAACCCATCTACGATGTCCCTGGCCACCCGGCCATTTTGGCGGGCGATTTGGTGGGCAACCTGGCCAAGCAGGCGGCACCTTACAATCCAACGTTTCTATTAGGCGAGGCGGTGGCCGATATTCAAGACGGGCCAAGTGGCGGCTTTGTGCTCACCCGTGCGGGCGCCGATGAGGTGCACGCCAAAGTGGTCATTATCGCGGGCGGCGGGGGTATGTTTACCCCGCGCAAGCCGGTTGGGCTGCCCAATTTGCCAGAGTATGAGGCCGCAGGCAGCGTCTGCTACGCCATTACCCAAAAGCAGGCGTTGGCGGGCCAGCAGGTGGTGTTGGCCGGGGGGGGCGATAGCGCGGTCGATTGGGCGGTGGAACTGGCCGATCTTGCCGCCCACGTGCACCTTGTGCACCGGCGGAACGATTTCCGCGCCGCACCGGCCACCGTGGCGGCCATGCAGGGGTTGGTGCAGCAGGGGAAAATCACGCTGCACACGCCCTATCAATTGGCCGAGCTGCACGGGGCAGACGGGCGCCTGGCCGGGGTCACCCTGCACGATCCCGAAGGCGCCGCGCGCCAGATAGCCGCCACCGCGCTGGTGTGCTGCTTTGGGCTGGCACCCAATGTAGGGCCGATGGAAGGCTGGAATTTAGGGCTCGAGCGTGGGGTCATACCTGTCAACCGCGCCACCATGGAAACGGCCCGCAGGGGGGTGCTGTGCATCGGCGATATGGCCGCGTATGAAGGCAAGGTGGCGCTTATTCTCACCGGTTTTGCCGAGGCGGCGGTGGCTGCCAAAACCGCCATGGCGCTTATCCACCCGGAAAAACGCTTCAAGGTGCAATATAGCACCAGTAAAGGGGTCCCAAATGCCCCCTCCGGGTCCTAAATATGGAAAAATCGTCAGCATGGCCCTATAATAGACGTATGAGGAAGAACGGCTCACCACGTGGGGTATGGCTTATCGCAGTCCTTGCCGGGGTGTGCCTGTGTGCATCCGCTGTCGCCCAAGATGACAAGCAAGCCTCTGTTCTTACTATACAATTGTATTGCGACATTCGCGGCCTCATCACCGGCAACGTCGGCGTGCTCATTGGTCTGTTGCTGGTGTTTGGTGGCATCTGGAGCATCGTGCAGGGCAAGAGCATCTTTAGCGCCGTGGTGGCCATTATTCTGGGCGGTCTGGTCACCAGCATGCCCCCCTTGGTCGAATCCTTTATTCAAGGCACCAACGCCTTGCTGCTGCAAACGGGCATTGCCACCACGCCCTATGAGCCGTTTAACTGCAAACTCTCGCCAGAAGCCAACAATCAAATTCAAAAATGCGTCGGCAAACGGGCGCTCGATGTCTACAACGACGCCACCTCAGCCAGTTGTTTTGAATCCCAACGCGCACAAGGAGACTTGACGCGTCGGTAGGTTTCTTTCCGCATCTTTTGGACAGACATCGCAGAGCGTTATGGCATAAAATGAACCTAATCGTCGGCCTTGGTAACCCCGGAGCAGAATACGCCTCCACGCGCCATAATGTGGGCTTTATGCTGACCGAGGCCATCCGCACCGCCCATGGTCTGCCAAGCTGGAGCAAAAAATCCAATGGCGTGGTCAGCAAGGGGCGTATCGGCGGCGAAGATATCATCCTGCTGCAACCGCAAACGTATATGAACCTCAGCGGCCCCTGCGTGCAGGCGGTGGCGGCCTTTTTTAAGGTGGCACCCGCGCAGATGCTGGTGGTGCACGACGAGCTCGACCTCCCTCTGGCGGCCCTCCGCACCAAGGTGGGCGGGTCCGATGCTGGGCACAACGGCCTCAAAAGCATCACACAGGCGCTGGGCACGCCCGAATATCCGCGCCTGCGCATCGGCATAGGCCGCCCGGTGCACAAAACGCAGGTGTCCGATTACGTCTTAGAGCCCTTTTCAGCGGCAGAAACGCCCCCGATAGCCGACGTGCTCACCGCGCTGGCGGCGGCCATGCCTCAGCTGGCGCTCCATCCCAAGGAAACACTTGCGAAACTGGCCAAACCCACGTAAACCCAAGCCGATAAAGGAAGGGTTGCATCATGGGTTTTAGCTGCGGAATTGTCGGGTTGCCCAACGTGGGGAAGAGCACGCTGTTTAACGCGCTTACCCAAACGGCGGCGGCACAGGCGGCCAATTTCCCCTTTTGCACCATAGAGCCCAACGTGGGGCGCGTGGCGGTCCCCGATGAACGCCTGGAAGCCCTGGCCGCCATCGTCAAACCCAACAAAATCGTGCCCACCCAGCTGGATTTTGTCGATATCGCAGGCCTGGTGGCGGGCGCCAGCAAAGGCGAGGGGCTGGGCAACCAGTTTTTGGCCAATATCCGCGAAACCGACGCCATCGCCCACGTCGTGCGGTGCTTTGAAGGCGAGGTGACCCACGTCAGCGGCAGCGTAGATCCCATCCGCGATATCGAGGTGATTGAAACCGAATTGCTGCTGGCCGATTTGGCCAGCGCCGAAAAGCGCCTGCAAAACATCGAAAAGAAGGCCAAGAACGACAAACTCATGGCCGAAGAGCTCGCCATGCTGCAACCCATTTTGGCGCATATTGGCGCAGGCCATCCCGTGCGCACGGTGGCCACCACGCCCGAGCTCATTCGCTACGCCAAAACCATGGGGTTTCTCACCGCCAAGCCGGTGCTGTATGTGGCCAATGTGGGTGAAAGTGAAGCCGCCACCGGCAACGCCTTAAGCCGCGAGGTGGCCGCCTACGCCGCCCAACACGGCGCCGCCTGCGTGGTGGTGGCGGCAGAAATTGAAGCGCAGGTGGCCCAGTTGCCGGCCGAAGAACGCACCGAATTCCTCGCCGAGCTGGGCCTGCAAGAACCGGCCCTGAACGTGCTGATTCGTGCCGGCTACCAGCTGTTGGGGCTCATCACCTACTTCACCGCCGGGGTGCAAGAGGTGCGGGCCTGGACCTTGCGCGCGGGCAGCACCGCCCCCGAAGCTGCGGGCGTGATTCACACCGACTTCCAAAAAGGCTTCATCAAAGCCGAAACCATCGCCTACGCCGACTACATCACCCTGAAGGGCGAGCAAGGCGCCAAAGAGGCCGGCAAAATGCGCATGGAAGGCAAGGAATACATCGTCAAAGACGGCGACGTGCTCCACTTCCGCTTCAACGTCTAATCTGTTCAAAAAAGCCCGACGGGCGGAATGGAAATCAATCCATTCCGCCCGTCGGTGTCGTTAACCGGCTTTGGCCAGTAGCTTCCGGCGGTCAGCCAGTTTCACTACCTTCGCTCGCGTGCGGTGGGTGCGTTCGCACATCGCCACCCACGTGGGCGAGAAGCGCGTGTCGCTCGCCACCTCCGTCACCGCCATCGTCAGATTGCGGGTGTGCGGGGTCGCGGAGGTAACCTTGGCCGCCAAGTCGTGGGGCTCAAGGTCTTCGCGGCCCTGTGCAGCCTGGCCTCGGCTAGCCGAGAGCGTTTCAATCGCCCTCCGCTCACTCAGGTTGGCAAACAGCGCCACCGA
>CANHVX010000080.1 GCA_947464215.1 Pseudomonadaceae bacterium
AGTTCCGCCCGAACCTGCAAGAGAAGACGTATGCGTCCACCATTTTGGGCCGCAGCATCACGCTCACTTTGTCCACCCGTGCCATTCGCACGCTCGATAAGTATAACGGGTTTGATGGCTACATGCTGAAGGTGCGCAACGTGCACGTCCGCAAGTTTTTCAGCAGCAACGTTACCAAACTGCGTAACCTGATCGTCAAGAAATCCGCCGCCACCACGGCCTAACCGCCACGGTTCGCAAACGCCCGCGCAAGCGGGCTTTTTTTTGGCGTTCATACACATCCACAGGCCACAAAAAAGCCTCTCCCGCAGGAGAGGCTTAAGGCAACCGGTTTACCGGTTAGCGGCGGAGCATACTCATCGCCACCCCACCGGCCACACTCACGTTCAGGCTTTCCACCGCGCTGGAAATGCCGATTTTCGCCAGCACATCGCAGGTTTCGCGGGTCAGGCGGCGCAGGCCTTCGCCTTCGCTGCCCAGCACCAGGCATACCGGGCGTGTGTCTTGGAAGGTCGCCAGGTCAACCTCGGCCTCACCGGCCAAACCAACAACCACATATCCAGCTTCCTGAAGCATCTTTAACGAGCTGACAAGGTTCACAATTTCCACCACAGGCACGGTTTCCAGCGCCCCCGCAGCCACCTTGGCAGCGGTGCTGTTCACGCCGGCCGAACGGTGTTCGGTCACCAGCACCGCACCGGCACCAAAGGCCGCCGCGCTGCGCACAATGGCACCCAGGTTGTGGGGGTCGGTTACTTGGTCAAGGGCCACCAGCAGGCGGGGCTTTTGGGCCAGCACTTCCGGCAGGGGCGGTTGGCGCAGGTTGCCCACCAGCGCGGCTACACCTTGGTGAACGGCGTCCCCAAATTGGGTGGTGAAGTCAGGGCGTGTTTTCATGCTTACCACCCAGTCTGGGTTGGCGGCAATCAGCTCCGCCAAGGCGCCTTGGGCGTCGGCCATCAGCCAAATTTCCCGCACTTTGCGGCGGCCCGAGGTCAGGGCTGCCATCACCGCATGGGTGCCAATCAACCAACCGTCTTGGTTGTCGGCAGGGGCGAAATCATTCTGGCTTTCGCCGGCTTGGGCAAAGCGGCCGGGTTTGGCTTTGGCTACACGGGTATAGCCACCTTGGTCGCCACCTTGCTCAAAATCAGCCAATTGGCGGGGTTTGCGGGCAGCAAAACGGGCGTTTTTGAAGTCGACGCGCCCCTCACCTCCCTCACCACCTTCGTCACGGCGGGGGTAACGGGGCTTGTCACCGCCGTAGGCAGGGCGCTCGCCACGGTCAAAACGTGGTTTATAGGCAGGCCGGTCACCACCTTCACGCGGGGGGCGTGGGGTGTAGGGGCGGTCGCCGCCTTCACGGGGCGGGCGTGGGGTGTAAGGGCGCGAGTACGAACGCTCACCACCTTCGGCACGGGGGCCGCGGGGCGTGTAGGGGCGGTCACCACCTTCACGGGGTGGGCGTGGGGTGTAAGGGCGCGAGTACGAACGCTCACCACCTTCGGCACGGGGGCCGCGGGGCGTGTAGGGGCGGTCGCCACCTTCACGGGGCGGGCGTGGGGTGTAAGGGCGGTCGCCGCCTTCACGGGGTGGGCGTGGGGTGTAGGGGCGGTCGCCACCTTCACGGCGTGGCCCTTTGCTATAGCCACCGCCGCCACCTTGGCCAAATCCTTTACCCTTGCGGGGTCCGCCATCGCGTCCGAATGCCATGAAATAAGTCCTCTTCAAACCGTTAAAACCACCGATATATCTTATCAGAGGCTAGCTTAGGGCGCTGAAGATATTCCACAAGCCCCACCAAGCATGAAAGAGTTCCGTAACTTAAAATAATGTCTTCGGCCAGTAAAATCAGACCGCAGGGCCAAAAAAAACCACCCCGAAGGGTGGCTTTTCTAGGTTTTTCAGCACCTTAAAGGCTTGTCAGGTCAACCCGAACAGCTTTCGACATCGTGGCCGAAACCGTCAACTTGATCATATAGTTACCTTTAGCACCGGTTGGCTTGGCGGCCTTAACGGCGGCCACCAGCGCGCGGATGTTATCCGCCAGCTTGGTGCTGCCGAAGCTGCGCTTGCCCACACCGGCGTGCAAAATACCGGCTTTTTCGACCTTGAACTCAATCTGGCCAGCCTTGATGTCCTTCACGGCTTTCGCCACGTTGGGGGTCACGGTGCCCAGTTTGGGGTTCGGCATCAGGCCTTTGGGGCCCAGGATGCGGGCCACTTTGCCCAAGGCGGGCATCATGTCCGGGGTGGCGATGAGCTTGTCGAACGCGATGTTACCGGCCTCAATGGCGGCAATCAGGTCGGCTTCACCCACCACATCGGCGCCGGCGGCTTTGGCGTCGGCGGCGGCTTGGCCTTTGGCGGCAACGGCCACGCGCACGGTTTTGCCGGTGCCGTGGGGCAAGGCCACCAGGCCACGCACCATTTGGTCGTTATACTTGGGGTCAACGCCCAGGTTCAGCGCCACATCTACGGTTTCGTCGAATTTGGCTGTTGGCATTTTGGCCAGCAGGTCAAGGGCTTCGGCCAGGCTGTAGGCCTTCAGGGCGTCATAAGCGGGGAAAACCTTTTTGGGTTTCGCGCTGCTGAGCTTGCTGCCGGCTTTGTTAGCTTTAGCCTTGGTGTCTGTTGTTTTGGTTGGCATGAGCATTCCTCCCCTAGTCAACCACGGTCAGGCCCATGCTGCGGGCGCTGCCTTCGATAATCTTCATCGCCTGTTCCACCGTAATGGCGTTCAGGTCGGCCATTTTGGCCTCGGCGATTTTCCGTACCTCGGCGCGTTTTACCTTACCAATCGGCTGGTTAGGCTTGGCGGCACCTTTTTGCACTTTGGCGGCCTGCATCAAATACCAGCTGGCGGGGGGCGTCTTCAACTCAAAGGTGAAGGTGCGGTCCGCGTAGGCGGTAATGATAACCGGAACCGGCGTGCCGGGGGCAAATTTAGGGGCCTGCGTGGCGGCATTAAACGCCTTGCAGAATTCCATGATGTTGAGGCCCTTCTGACCCAGCGCCGGACCAACCGGCGGGGCGGGGTTGGCTTGCCCCGAGGGAACCTGCAACTTAACAAAGCCAACAATTTTTTTGGCCATAAGGGCAGTCCTTTTTCGTCTGTTAAACTCCCACATGGCCGAAAAAACACGCCGCGTGGTAAGGGCGCTTATGGGGGAGGCAGCCAACATTGTCAATGGCCTAACGCTTGGGGTAAGGTGCAAGCCAACAAGAAAGTGCGCCCCCATGAACTGGTTTTTAGTCTCTTTGGCCGAAATATGGCGCTGGCGTTGGGGTTTGGCATTGCCCACGCTGGTGGGTATGGGGGTGGCGGGGTGGCTGTGCGCCATCACACCGCCGGTGTATGTGGGGCAGGTGCTGCTGCAATTGCAGGCCGACCAAGCCCGCGCGCCGCTTCTGCAACGCATTTCCGCCCCCGGCCACCGCGAGGCCCTGCTGGCCACCTTGCTGAACCCCGATGTCCTGGCCGACGCCGGGCGCGAGGCCGGCACAGCGCTCAACCCGGCGCAGGTGCGCCTTACGGTGCTGAACGATGCCCTGCTCGAGGTTGGCTATGCCAGTGCCCGGCCCGAGGGCCTGGCGCGCAAGGTCGAGGCCTTGGGCTATCATTTTATTCAGGCGGTGTTGGCGCCGGAACGGATGCGGGTCGAGCAGCTGCTGGCCAAGGCGCAAGATGACCTCGCCACGCTGTCCGATGAAACCGCGCTGCCCAACAGCCCTGCCGGCCTGCAACGCACCAAGCTGGAAGCCGCGATTGTCCAGTATCAGAGCGACTTACGCCTGCTCAACGGCGCCTTTGGCCCCGAGGGCAGCCAGGTGCTGCTGTGGTTCGCCGAGGCCGCGCAGGTGGCAGAACCCCTCACCGGCCCGCTGCGTTGGCTGGGCTGGCTGGCGTTTGGCGGGGCGTTGGGCTTTGGCTTTGGCTGGGTTACGGCCTATCTGCCCAAGCGCTGGCGCGCCGTGGTGCGCAACGAGCACGACGTGAAGGAACTGACGGGGCTCAACGTGGTGGGCATCTTGCCGTGGCTGAACGGCCTGCACGCGGGCCCATCCGGGCACGTGGTGGCGGCGGGCAACAAGGCGCTGCGCCCGGTCGATTTCGCCGAGACCGCGCGCCTGCAACGCACGGCCACGCGGGGGCTGCGGGGGGTATTGGTGGTGGTGGGCCCGGCGGGCGAGGAAGGCAGCTCGTCCTTGGCGCTCTTGCTGGCCGAGAAATCCGCGCAGTTGGGCAAAAGCACCCTGCTAGCCGATCTCAACCTGAAAAACCGTACGCTCAGCCAGCGGCTTCAGCTGGGCGAAGGCACCTGGAGCCTTCCCGGCGGCCGTGGCAAATGGAACGCGTTAAAAACGCTGGAAACCACAGCCGAAGGCGGCAAATTGCTGGCTTTGGCGGCACCAAAACATAACGCTACGGTGCAGGCGCTGGCCGAGGCGGGCGGGCTGCCAGCCCTGGTCGATACGCTCACCCAACAGGCCGAGGTGGTGATCGCCGATGCCAGCCCCGTCACCGCGTTCAACCGTGGGAATATCGATGCCTTGGGGCTGTCCACATTGGCGGGCCGGGTGCTGTTGGTGGCGCAGCAAGGGGTCACAACGCAGGCCGATCTCAAACGGGCGGCCGAGGCGCTGTTGCTGGCGGGCGCGCCTATATTGGGGGTGGTGATGAACCAGCAGTTTCATCCCAGCCGGCGCCAGCTGTTGGGCCAACTGGCCGATACTCTGCGCTGGGTCTTCCCGCCGCTCG
>CANHVX010000081.1 GCA_947464215.1 Pseudomonadaceae bacterium
ACGGTGGCGTCGGTGGCCGAACTTCCCGCCGGCCCCGCCTTGGTCATCCACATCGAAGGCCGCAAAACGCAGCCGATTATCCCCCTCGAAGAGGCTTTTGTCGCCCTGGAATCCAACCCCCCGCACGCCACGCTCACCCCGCTGGGCGAGGCCCTTCTGAACCTCTAAGCCCACAAACGGCTTGTCACACGGCGCATGGCGCTGTATACACCGCGTGTTCTCAAAATCAGGCCCAAGGAGGCCCCAATGACGAATCTCGACCATTCCGTTTACTACGACTATCAGATGTTCTGCGAAACCCTCGGCTACAAGGCGCACACGCCGGAAGCAGCACGAGCTTTCTACGACAGCGTCGCCCGCGAGGTGCGCGACTTCCTCGGCTCACCGACCATGCTTTTGGCCACCTATACGGCCTATCAGCACACAGCCGCCGGCCGCCATGCCGCCGAAGAGGGGCGCGCCTAAAACCCCTCAACGGCATGAAAAACCCCCAGCTTCGGCTGGGGGTTTTTTCGTTGCCAAACTTAGCTTTAAGCGGCTTTGGCCTTCAGCGCATTCAGCGCCGAACCCGCCTTAAACCAGCCAATCTGCTCGGCGTTCATGGTGTGGTTGAGGGCGATTTTCACGCTGCTGCCATCGGCATGGGTTACCGTGGCCATCAGCGGTTTGCCGGGGGTCAGGGCGCTCAGGTCGTGGAAGGTGAAGCGGTCGGTGGCTTCAATCAGGTCGTAGTCACTCGGGTTGCCGAAGGTAAGGGGCAAGATGCCCTGTTTTTTCAGGTTGCTCTGGTGGATACGCGCAAAGCTGCGGGTAATCACCACGCGGCAGCCCAGCCAGCGGGGGCTCATGGCGGCGTGCTCGCGGGAACTTCCTTCGCCCACGTTCTGGTCGCCCACAAACACCCAGCCTTGGCTGGCGGCTTTATATATCCGGGCCTGTTCGGCGGGGGTTATCTCTTTGCCGTCGGTGCCGGTCACTTTGCCGGCCGCACCGGTGAAGGCATTCACCACACCCAAATACATGTTGTTGGAGATGTTATCCAAATGCCCCCGATACTTCAGCCACGGCCCGGCGGGCGAGATATGGTCGGTGGTGCACTTGCCTTTGGCTTTCATCAGCAACGGCAGGCTGGTGTAGTCTTGGCCATTCCAGGCGTCAAACGGGTTCAGAATCTGCAAGCGGTCGCTGCTGGGGTTCACGTTTACAGCGGGCTGTTTGCCACCTTTGGGCCCCGCATAACCTTCCGTGTCGGCCACAAAGCCCTTGGCGGGCACTTCCGCCACCGCACCGGGCTGCTTCAGGGTAAAGGTTCTGCCATCCTTGCCCGTGATAGGCGTCGTGAAAGGGTCCACATCTAGGCGGCCAAACACGGCATAGGCCAGCACGGTTTCCGGGCTGGCGATGAAGCTGCAGGTGCTGGCAAAGCCATCGTTGCGCTTGGGGAAGTTGCGGTTGTAGCTGGAAATAATGCTGTTCACCACGCCTTCTTTCACGTCGTCGCGCTGCCATTGGCCAATGCACGGGCCGCAGGCGTTGGCCAGCACGGTGGCGCCCAGCTTTTGCAGCTTGTCCATAATGCCGTCGCGCACGATAGTCGCATGCACCTGCTCACTGCCCGGCGTCACCATCAGCGGGGTTTTCAGGGTTACGCCGTGGGCCAGCAGCTGGTCGGCCATGAGTGCCACACGGCCCATGTCTTCGTAGCTGCTGTTGGTGCAGCTACCAATCAACGCATAGGTCAGATTGGCGGGGGCGGGCTGGCCTTTGTTAAGGGCTTTTACCGCGTCGCTGGTCAGGTGGGTGGGCATCTCGCTGGCCTTGGCAAACAGGTCGGGGCTGTGGGGCCCAACCAGGCTCGGCTCCAGGTCACTGAGGTTGATGTCAATCACCAGGTCATAATAGTTTTCCGGCGCCGCGGCGGTTTCAGGGTCCGCCACCAGGTTGTCCTTAAATTCATGCAGCAGGGGGATAAGATTCGTGCGCCCGGTCACCTCAAAGTAGGTGTCCATACGGCTGTCGTAGGGGAAGACGCTGGTGGTGGCGCCAAGTTCCGCACCCATGTTGCAAATGGTCGCTTTGCCGGTGGCCGAGATAGTCGCGCAGCCGGGGCCAAAGTATTCAATTACGCGGTTGGTGCCGCCTTCGCAGGTCAGAATGTGCAGCAGCTTCTGAATCACATCTTTCGGCGCGGCCCAGCCTTTCAGTTGGCCGGTCAGGCGCACACCCACCACGTAGGGGTGCAGCACTTCCCACGGCAGGCCCACCATCACGTCCACCGCATCTGCGCCACCTACGCCGCAGGCAAAGACGCCAAGGCCACCGGCATTGGGGGTGTGGCTGTCGGTGCCCAGCATCATCAGGCCGGGGAAGGCGTATTGTTCAAGGGCTACTTGGTGAATGATACCGGCGCCGGGCTTCCAAAAGCCAAATCCATAGCGCTGGCTGGCATCGGCCAAAAAGGAATAGACCTCGGCATTTTCGCTCTCGGCCACTGCCATGTCGGCGCGTTGGCCTTTGTAGGCGCGTATCAGGTGGTCGCAGTGCACGGTTACGGGCACGGCGGCATGGTCTTTTTGTGCCTGCATGAATTGCAGAATAGCCATTTGCGCGGTGGCATCTTGCAAAATCACGCGGTCGGGGTGGAATTCGGTGTAGGCTTCGCCACGGGTCAGGTCAGCGTTGGCGGCATCGTGCAGGTGGCCGTAGAGAATCTTCTCGGCCAGCGTCAGCGGGCGTTTTAGGCGGTCGCGCACCACGGCCAGGTTTTTGGCGGTGGTTTGGTAAACGCGTTTTACAAAATCGGGGGTAACTTCAATCGCGGGGGCAGCCGTCGTCATAGGGGGGCACCATTCTTGTTGGTTGAACGAACGCGCCCAACTTACCCCCACTCGCTATAAAAGAAAAGGCCCCACCGGGGGCATAGGGTGGCTTTAGGGGGCAAGCTGTTGGGCGCGCACCACATTGGCCAGCAGGCTGGCTACGGTCAAGGGGCCAATGCCGCCGGGCACGGGGCTGCGCATGCCAATGTGGCCGTCCACACTGGCTACGTTCACGTCGCCATGCAGGGCGGTGTGGCCGTGGTCGGTGCTGCGCGAAATCCCAACGTCCAACACGCAGGCACCTTCTTTGCACCAGTCCTGCGTGATAAGCCCTGCCACACCGCACGCGGCCACCACCACGTCGGCGCGGCGGCAGAGGGTTTGGGGGTGGGGGGTGTCGCGGTCGATGCCAATCACCTCCGCACCTGCCGCGTCCAACATCTCTCGTAGGGGGGTGCCTACGGTCAGGCCTTTGCCCACCACGGCAATGGGTAAACCGCGCAAGTTCATGTGCAAATGCTCGGTTAATAAGCGCACAATGGCGGCAGGCGTGGCGGGCAGGTGGCAGGGCTCACCGGCCAGGCGGCGCTGGCGGCTTGCGCGGGAAAGCCCATCCACATCCTTAAACCACGGCACGGCATCAAAGGCGGCGTGGGTGTCAATGTGGGGGGGCAGGGGGGCTTGCACAATCACGCCATGGGTATGGGGGTCTTGGGCCAGTCCGTGCAGCACGCTGTGCAGGGCGGCTTCGCCTTCGTCGGCGCGTAAAGCAATCTCGTCCGCCTCAATGCCCACACTGGCGGCCGAGGCAATTTTGCGGCGTATATACGCACGGCTGGCGGGGTTGTCGCCCATCATCACAAGGGCAACGCGGGGCTTGTGGGGGGCTGTTTGCGCCATGCGGGCCACCTCGGCCAACCACGTTTGTGCCAGCGCGTGGCCATCAATAAGCTGTGTCGTCACACCTGGTTCCTTTCAAATGCCATTTTCCCGAACCATGGCTTGCCAAACGCGGGTGGTCAAGGGCAGGGTGGGTCTATGTCGGTTCTATCAACGCAACTGTGCATTTTTGGCAAGGGCCTTGGGGCGTGGCTTACGGCCCTGCAGGCGCGGCGGGTGGGGATGTCGGTCTGCGTCGTGCAAACCGGCGCGGTGGAAGAACCGCCGCTGGCCGAATTAGCCGTGATGGGCGGCCCCAGCGTCAGCTTTGCGCAGCATAGCCTCAAGCTGTGGCGGTCGCTCAGCACACCCACGGCACCGTTCACCCAAACCCGTGTCTTTACCGATCTCGCCACCTCGCCCGAGCTGATGGTCAAGCTGAAAGAGGAAGCCATGCTCGACGCCTTGTCGGGCGAAAATGTTGCCTTCACCGAGCAAACGCCGCCCGGCATCGCCCCCGTGCTGTGTTTTGGGGCGCGGGTGGTGCCAGAGGGCACGGTGTTGGCGCCGCATGCCGCCCTGTTGGCGCAGCAAGAGGCCGAGAAGGCGGGCGTGCGGGTGTTTACCGCCGAGGTGGCGGGGGTGGTGTTGCAGCCGCTTACGGTCACATTGGCCAAGGGCACGGTCATCACGCCTGAACATGTGCTTATCGCCAGCGGCGCACAGGCAAACCACTGGCTGCCGCAATGGGGGCTGAAGCTGCCGCTGCGGCCCACGCGGATGCACGTGATGCGCACGTCGGTGGCGCCGGCCGTGCGGGCGGCGTGGGGTGTCCCCGATGGCATCTGGCTGCACCGCTTGCCCTACGGCCACCTGTTTGTGCAGGTAGAAGGCGTCAGCATTACGGCAACGTATGATGGCGTGGCCGATCCCGCGCAGGCCACACATAGCCCTACGTTGCACACGCCAACTCTGGCGGCTTTGGCGGCGCATTTGCGGCAGCTTATGCCGGGGTTGGCCAGTGCGTGGGGCAACGCCTTGCACACGGCGGTGC
>CANHVX010000082.1 GCA_947464215.1 Pseudomonadaceae bacterium
ACAAGCCACGACGGTGCAACTGAATGAAGCCTTCAAGAGCCTGCAAGACAGCTTTGTGGAAGTAGGCCGCCAAATGGAGCTTGCCAATGGCCAGCGTGGTAATGTGCAGGGTGCGTGCACCCATCTGCAAGAGCAGATTGTGAAAGCCTAAGACGGCCGCATAACAGAATGGCCCCCTTCCGGGGGCCACTTTTTTGCCTATTTGCCTGATGGTTCAGGCGTAGGCGTGTTGCTCTTCCTGATGCATAAGTTTCAGGAAATTCTGCCGCAGCTCGGCGGGGGTGTAGTTGAGTGAGCTGAAGCACACCAGCTTGCCCCCGACGTTGTTAGCCCCGTGGATGATGGTGAGATAGCCATCATAGGGGGCGCGGGGCAGCCAGAAGGTTGATGTGCTATCCTGGTTTTCTGCGCTTACTTCAAACTGCGGCCGGGTTAGGGACGCGCTGGTGCGTTTCAGCACGAGCGGGTGCGACAGGCCGGATTGTGCCGGGGAGACCTCGTAACTGGTGGGTGCCTCGGGCAGGGGGTATTCTCTCCGGGTGGCTTTTTTGCCGTTGATAATCCGGATGATCAGGTTCTGGTTGGACATAACTTCCTCCCTTATAAAACGGTATGATAGGGGTTTGTTTTATAGCTGGGGTTGGGGAGGTTGTCAATGCGTATACAATAAGGCGTAAAATTCAAGCGGCCCCCTAGGTGGGGGCCGCTGACGATTGGCAACACAGTGTGCCTTATTTGCCGTATTCGCCGGTTTTGAAGGTGCTTTCGCCCTTCTGGAACCAGCGCCAGATGTTGGCCAAAGGCTGCGCAAGCACGTAGGCATGCAGCGCCCTGGCCGATGGGGTGAAATACCGCTCGGCTTTGATCTGTATTTGCGTTTGCGTTTCATCTGAATTCAGATAGTTACAGCCACGCGCGGCCAGTTCAATCAGTTCGAGCACGGTATCGAGGATGTCGGCGTCTTTGACGACGCGCGATTCCAGGGTTTGGCGGTCTTTATACTCTTTGACTAACTCTACCAGATAGGCGGCGTGGGGGAGGCCGTTTACCATATCCTTCAACGCTTTATCTTCGTTGAAGGTCACGTAGGCTTTCTGGAAGGGCGTGAGCTCGGCGCCGCGGATTTCCGGGGCGTCGTGGATGGTGCACAGGCTGGCAACGCGGTCTATGTTGGCGCCTTCCTGCGCCGCCAACCACATGGCAATGTGGGTGACGCGGAAGGTGTGCTCGGCCACATTGGCGGTTTTGACGCCGATGGATTTGCTCCAGCTGCGCTCGGTAAAGCGGCCGGCACCGATTTCGTAGAGAAAATCGGCCGCCAAGGCCATGTTTGAGCTGGAGATTTCCGATTCAGGCAGATGCAGAGAAAGTTGCTGGGGGGCGCCATCCATGGCGTTACTCCTCGAAAAAACGGGTTGCGGTGGCGGTTTGTAGTTTGATTTTATGCGTTTGTCACGCTATATTCCGGCACTTTTGCCACATAAAAGAAAGCTGTTCACTATGGCCATACCCCGTTCCGGCGCTGATATCCGACGTTCCTTTGTGGACCATTTTGCGGCGCGGGGCCACGTGATTGTGCCCAGCAGCAGCCTGGTGCCCGACAATGACCCGACCCTGATGTTCACCAACAGTGGGATGGTGCAGTTTAAAAACAACTTTACGGGCGTGGACACCCGTTTGAAGCGCGCGGCGAGTGTTCAGCGCTGTGTGCGCGCCGGCGGCAAGCATAATGACCTTGAAAATGTTGGGAATACTGCTCGGCACCATACCTTCTTTGAAATGATGGGGAACTTTAGCTTTGGCGATTACTTCAAAAAAGAAAGCCTGCAATGGGGCTTTGAATGGGTGACCGAAACCCTGAAACTTGACCCCGCCCGCATGTGCGTGACGGTTTACCACGACGATGAAGAGGCGGTTAAGATTTGGAAAAGCATCGGGATGGCGGATAAGGATATCATCCGCATTGCCACCAGCGCCAACTTCTGGACCATGGGCGACACCGGCCCTTGTGGCCCGTGCAGCGAGATTTTCTATGACCTTGACCCCACCGGCACCAAGGTAAAAGGCGACCGCCCCGGCACGCCCGATGAAGATGGCGACCGCTGGATGGAAATCTGGAACCACGTGTTTACCCAATTTGACCTGCAAAAAGATGGGTCTAAGGTGCCGCTGGCGCATAAGAACATCGACACCGGAGCGGGCCTTGAGCGTGTGATGTGTGCCGTGCAGGGGGTGTATTCCAACTATGAAACGGATGTGTTCCAGCCCCTGATTGGTGCTGCCGCTGCCCATGCGGGTGTGGAATACGGCAAGGCGGGCGAAGGCGATATGAGCCTGCGCGTGATTGCTGACCACCTGCGCGCCATGACCTTTTTGATGGTGGACGGTGTGTTGCCCAGCAATGAAGGTCGAGGCTATGTGCTGCGCCGCATTATGCGCCGCGCCATGCGCCATGGACATCTGCTGGGGGTGGACAAGCCGTTTATTCATACCCTTGTGCCAAGTTTGGTGGGGGTGATGGGCGAAGCTTACCCTGAACTGCAGCGGGGTGCTGCTATGGCGGCTGATGTGATTAAGCTGGAAGAAGAGCGTTTTGGCCGCACGCTGAAACAGGGCATGGGCTTGCTAGACAGCGAAAGCAAAGGCTTAACCCGTGGGCAACAGTTGCCCGGCGAGGTGGCGTTTAAGCTTTATGACACCTACGGCTTCCCGCTGGATTTGACCCAAGACGCCTTGCGTAGCCGTGGTGTGGAAGTTGACTTAACGGGTTTTGAAACCGCCATGAATGAACAACGCGCCCGCGCCCGTGCCGCCCACAAAGGGAGTGGCGACACCAAGCTGGATGAGGTGTGGTTCAGCGTGCAAGAAGACACCGGCAGCGCCACCGAATTTTTGGGTTACACCGTGACCCAAGCCGAAGGTGTGGTGCAGGCGCTGGTGACCACCGGCAGCCGTGTAAACACCGTGGACACAGGCCGCACCTGTCAGATGGTGGTGAGCCAGACGCCCTTCTATGCCGAAAGTGGCGGGCAAGTGGCCGACACGGGGATGGTGCGCGGCAGTGGTGCCAAAGGTGCCTGGGAAGGCCGTGTGACCGAGGTTTTTAAGGTTCTGGGCGGAATTTTTGCGCATACTGTGGAAATAACCAAAGGAACGGCGTGTGTGAATGATACTGTGGAGCTGATGGTGGATGCCACCCGCCGCCAGGCCATTGCGCGCAACCACACCGCAACCCACCTGATGTTTGCCGCCCTGCGCGACGTGCTGGGCAGCCATGTGGTGCAGCGCGGCAGCCGCCAAGATGACCTGCTGACGCGGTTTGATATTTCTCACCCCAAAGGCGTGACCTTGGACGAGTTGCGTGCGGTTGAAACCAAAGTAAACGGCTGGATTTGGGATAACTTGCCCGTGGTGACCCGTGTGGTGGACAAGGATGAGGCCGTGAAAAGCGGCGCCACCGCGCAATTTGGCGAAAAATATGGGGATGAGGTGCGCGTGGTTTATATCGGCACCCCCGACAGCACACGAATGGTAACCGCCGACCTGTGCGGCGGCACCCATGTGGGGCAGACGGGCGAGATTGGCTACTTCCGCATTATGAGCGAGGGCAGTGTGAGCGCCGGTGTGCGCCGGATTGAAGCCGTGACCCACATGGCCGCCGCCCGTGCTGACCGTGCTGAATCCGACATTGTTGAGCAAGCCCGCGCGTTGCTGAAATGCAAACCCGACCAGGTTGTGGAGCGCATCACCCAGCTGCAAGCGGGTGCCAAAACAGCCGCCAAAAGCCAGATTGCGGCGACACTGGATGTTCAGGCCCTGATGGCAAAAAAAGAAACCTTGGGTGGCATTGCCAGTGTGGTGCAAGCCGTGGCCGCGCCCGACAGCGAAACCCTGCGTGTGGCTGTGGAAGCCCTGAAAACCCAGCTTGGCAGCGGTGTTGTGCTGCTGGGCTGTGAGCTGGACGGCAAGGTGATGCTGGTTGCTGGTGCGACGAAAGATATTAGTGACAAAATTGCCGCGAGTAAGGTGCTGACTGCGGCGTGCAACGCCATTGGTGGGCGCGGCGGCGGGCGCCCCGAGATGGCGATGGGCGGCGGCGTTGGCTCTCTGGCTGAGGCGCTTGCGGCTGGAAAATCGGCCATTTCTGGGTAGTATGCTGACGGAGAAAAGGGCCCCCTTGGGGGCCTTTTTTGACACTGTGGTGGTGGTGCCATAGGGGGGTAGGATTTCGGGCGAGGGGGGAGAGGTTTTCGGGCGCGATTGGGTTACGATGCGGCGATGATAAGCAGGGTTATGCGTTCGGCAACATGGTGGCGGCTTTGGTGCGCTGCGGGTGCTTGCACGCTCCCCATGCTTGCCCCCGCGCCTGCGTTTGCTGCGAGCGGGGTTATCCCTTATGCGACCTATACGGTTGAGCAAAAAGAAATTCTGGGCCAGCTGCCGTGCAAATGGATTTCGATGGGGGGACGCATTGGCCCCAGCCACGGCGGTGGGCGCTATGACCTTTTGTGCAAAGGCGGCACCTGGGGCACGGTGAGCCTGTTTTTGGACCGCAAAGGTGCGGATGGCATTGGGAGTGTGCGGTTTATTTACACGGATTGGAACCCCGACGTTCACCCCAACGCCGGCGAAGCGGTGATGGCGGAA
>CANHVX010000083.1 GCA_947464215.1 Pseudomonadaceae bacterium
CCTGCGCATCGCCGAGCTGTTGCAACCGCAGGGCTTTGGCCTGGTGGAAGACCCGGCCGAGGCCGAATTGGTGGTGCTCAACACCTGCCACATCCGCGAAAAGGCCGATGATAAGGTGTTCTCCGATATCGGCCGTATCCGCAAGGCCTCGCCAAACGCCATTATTGCGGTGGGCGGCTGCACGGGGCAGGCGCTGGGCGCCAAGGTCATGCAGCAGGCCCCGGCGGTGAAAATCGTCTTTGGCCCGCAAACCACCCACCGGCTGCCCGCACTGCTGGCCAAGGTGGAAGAGGGCAGGGCCCAGGGGTTCGAGGTTCGCGCGGTCGATACCGACTTCCCCGAGCTCGAAAAGTTCGACCACCTGCCCACGCCTGGCGCCTACGGGCCCAGTGCGTTTGTCACCATCCAGGAAGGCTGCGATAAGTTTTGCACCTATTGCGTGGTGCCCTATACGCGCGGCGCCGAAATCTGCCGCCCAGCGGCCGATATCCTGCACGAAATCCGCCAGCTGGTCACCAAAGGGGTGAAGGAGGTGGTGCTGCTGGGCCAGAACGTGAACGCATACAACCATGCGGGCATCACGCTGGCGGCGCTGTGCGCGCAGGTGGCCACCATCCCCGAAATTGCCCGCATTCGTTTTACTACCAGCCACCCGAACAATACCACGGCCGATCTTATCGAGGCCTTTGCCACCAATCCCAAACTGATGCCGTATTTCCACCTGCCCGTGCAGGCGGGCAGCAACCGCACGCTGGAAAGGATGAACCGCAACCACACGGTGGAAAGCTATCTGGCCACCATCGCGGCGGTGCGGCAGGTGCGGCCCGATGTAGCCATCAGCGGCGATTTTATCGTCGGCTTCCCCGGCGAAACGGAAGACGATTTCGCCGAAACGCTGAAGGTGGCGGCCTACGTGGGCTATTTTGGCGCCTATAGCTTCGCCTATTCGCCCCGCCCCGGCACTCCGGCGGCCGAGCTGCCCGACCACATCGACGAGGTCACCAAAAAAACCCGTCTCGCCGCGCTGCAAGCGGTGCTGGAAAGCACGTCGCACACCTACATGCAGCAATTTGTCGGGCAAACCGTGGAGGTCTTGTTGGAAGAACGGGGCAATCAGCCCGGCCAGCTGCGCGGCCGCAGCGCCCACAATGTGCCGGTCAATGTTAATATGGCCGAGGCCGAGGCGGTCGCCCTGATGGGCCAGCTGGTCACGGTTAAGGTCACCGAGGCCGCACCGCGCAGCCTTATCGGGCGCCTGCACACGTCCGCACGTTAAAGCTGGGCAAGAATCGTTTTCAGCAGCCCGGGGAAGCGGGCATTGAGGTCGGCGGTGCGCAAGCAGTTCATCACGGCGGTGCCGTCTTTGGTGCTTTCAATCAGCCCGGCTTCGCGCAGAATGCGCAGATGGTGGTGGCGGGTCGAAAGGGGGAGGGCGCTCAGCAGGGGGCAGCCCACGGTCATGTCCGCGCAATTGAGAGGCCCTTTGGCCATCAGCTTGGCCACCAGCCCTAGGCGCATGGGGTCACCCAGCGCGTGCAGAACGTGCGGCAGCGCAATTTGTTCGCGGGTGGGGTGGAAGAGGGCGCGGGGCATAAACCTATCCTAACAGGAATATCCAACAACTTCAATATTTCATTTTTATTGAAATACTGAAACAGTCGCGGTAGGGTGTGGGTGGTCATATCAACCAACCCGAAAGAGCAAACCATGACACACTACACACTCTATTCCTCACCCGGCGCCTGCAGCATGGCGGTGCACGTGGCCCTGAACGAAGTCGGCGCCACCTTCACCTTTAAGCCCACCAGCATTGCCGCCGGCGATACCAAAACGCCCGCTTTCCTGAAGCTCAACCCGCGCGGCCAGGTGCCCGTGCTGGTGGATGAGCAGGGCCAGGTCATGCTCGAAGGCGCCGCCCAGATGGCGTATATTCTCGATACCCACGGCAACGGCACGCTGCTGCCCAAAACTGGCTGGGCCCGTGCCGAGGCGCTGCAAGGCCTCATGTTCGGCAACGCCACCCTGCACGATGCCTACAGCCGCTGGTTTTGGTGCATGAAGAACAACGCCCCGGCCGAACTCACGCAAAAAGCGGCCGAGCACATCCAGAATCTCTGGAATCAAATCGAAGAGACACTGGCCGCCAAGGGGCCCTATCTGGCGGGGGCCGAGTGCCGCATCGGCGATATCCTCATCACCGTGATAGGCAACTGGAGCGATGCGTTTACCTTCGGCCCGCACACGCAGAAGCTGTTCGCCGCGGTGCGGGCACGCCCGGCGTTTGAAAAAACCCGCGCCACCGAGAACGTCACCTACAAAACCGCCGCCTAAAAACGTGCCACGGCAAAGCCCCCCATACGGGGGCTTTTTGCGCGTTGACAAAGCCATTCGTTTGTTGTTAAAGCCTCCTTCTTATTCAACGGAGGCCATCATGCAACCAACCGTCTGCGGGCTCGACTTCGGCACCTCCAACTCCACCATCGGCATCTGGCAAGGGGGCAAGCCCACGCTGGTTGCGCTGGAAGACGGCAAACCCACGCTCCCCAGCGCCATGTTTTTTCATACCGAAGAGAACCGAACCGAGATGGGCCGAGCGGCCATCCAGGCCTACACCGAAGGCGCCCACGGGCGCCTTATGCGTGCGCTGAAAAGCGTCTTGGGCAGCAGTCTTATTCACGAAACAACGCGCATCAAGCACCGCACGCTGGCCTTTACGGAAATCATCGGGTTGTTTCTCGCGCACCTCAAGGCGCAGGCAGAACGCCAGGCCGGCGCCGAGATAACCCACGTGGTGATGGGCCGCCCGGTGTTTTTTGTCGATGACAACCCCGCCGCCGACCGCGAAGCGCAGAATCAGCTGGAAGCCGCCGCCCGCGCCCAGGGCTTCCGCGAGGTGATGTTCCAGTATGAACCCATCGCCGCCGCGCTTGATTACGAGCAGCAGGTGCGCGCCGAGCAATTGGCGCTCATCATCGATATCGGCGGCGGCACGGCCGATTTTGCGGTGGTGCGCGTGTCGCCCACGCGGGCCCAGCAGGCCGACCGTAAGGCCGATATTTTGGCCTCCCAAGGGGTGCATATCGGCGGAACGGATATCGACCGCCTGCTCAGCCTCGCCGAGGTGATGCCGCTCTTGGGCAAAGGCACCCGCATGCGCGCGAGACCCCTCGAGGTGCCGCAACGCTATTACCACGAACTCGCCACCTGGCACCGCATCAACGGCCTGTTCACGCCCCAAACGCGTCTGGAACTACGCCAGATAACCGCCGAAGCCGCCGAGCCCGAGCGGCTGGAGCGCCTGCGCGCGGTGGTGGAAAACCGCCTGGGCCACGCGCTGGCCGGGCAGGTGGAAGAGGCAAAAATCCGCCTGACGGATGAGCTTGCCACGTCGCTGCACCTCGCCTTGCCACACGAGATGCTGGCCGTGCCGCTCACCCGCACAGCACTCAACGCGGCTATTGCCGAAGCCACCGAGCAGGTGGTGGCCACAGCCGCGCATACGGTGCAGCAGGCGGGGGTCAGCCCCGGTCAGATTCAAGCGCTGTTCCTCACCGGCGGCTCAACGGCTATTCCCGTGATACAGCAGCGCATGGTGGCGCTATACCCCACCGCGCAGGTGGTGCAGGGCGATACCTTTGGCAGCGTCGGCCTCGGCCTCACCCTCAGCGCCCACCGCCACTGGGGCTAAACCACGGCCGCACGCGGGGTTATTTTTTCCATATCGGCGTGCCGAGGTTGATGTCTTTTTCTTTCGTCAGCCCGCCCGTGGCCGCACCCACGGCGCCACCCACGGCCGCACCCGTAAGGGGGTTGCCGCCAAAAACCGCACTGCCAACACCGCCCACGGCGGCGCCGATGCCAGCGCCGCTCAGGGCGCGGTCGCTGGTTGTTTCCCCGCAGCTGGCCACCATCACCACCAAGGGGAGCATCATCCACGCGCGCGTCTGTCTGAAGTGTGTGTTCATCATCGGTTCTCCTGTTGTTGTCATACAGAAGTGTGCACCAACCCACATAAAAAAACGGTGCGGAAAAGGGTTCCTTACCCTAAAAAAATCGCAAAAACCACTAACCTCAAACCCCTCAACACCCGCCGCTCTGTATTCCCAAAAATGTGGAAGCTTGGTAAACTCCACCACTATCTCGTCCCCCTGTGATAAACACGCGCCCATCGGGCAACACATTCGCAGTGTGATAGTAATTTGCAGCAGGAAGAGCGTTACTCGCTACCCAGCTAATACTATTGCCACTTACCGTGCCCAGCCACGTGGTGGCTTGGTGTGTGGTTCCGTCAAAACCCCCCGTAATAAGCGCGTGGCCATCCAAAAATATATTAGCAGTATGGCCGGCTCTTACGGCCGGTAAATCTGTCCCACTAACCCACTAACCCGATAACCGATAACCGCTAACCCGCCCCTACCGTCATTGCGAGGAGAACCCATAAAAAATCGAAGCCCAAAACATCTCCCCGACGAAGCAATCGGGTCAAACGCAGCCCCAAAATCAAAACGCCTAACAACCATCAAC
>CANHVX010000084.1 GCA_947464215.1 Pseudomonadaceae bacterium
CGAGGGGGCGGAAATCATGCGCGAGTCGGGCTGCGCCCTAGTGGTGGGCAGCGAAGACCCCGAAGCCATGGCCGGGGCCATCACCACCCTGCTCGATGACCCCGCGCGGCGCGATGAAATGGGGCAGGCGGGGCGTGCGTTTGTCAGCCAGTATTTTCTGCACAGCCAGCTGGCCTCGCATTACCTGAATGTCCTGAAAAAGCTGTAACACCATGGTCGTGTTTGGCATGGCGCTGGTGGTGATGGCGGTGGTGGCGGCGCTGGGGCCGTGGGTGGTGGGCGTGTGCCGTCAGCGGGGGTTGGTGGCGGCGGTTACGTCGCGCAGCAGCCATCGGGTGCCAACCCCACATGGGGGGGGCTTTGTGTTGCCGTTGGTGGTGGTGCCGGTGGCCTTGGGCCTCGTCATGTGGGAAGGCGGCACCAGTGCGGTGTTTTTAAAGGTCTTGCTGCTGGCCAGTTTGTTGGTGGCGTTTATTGGCTGGCGCGATGACCACGCCGAGCTCGACCCCCAGCTGCGCCTGGCGGTGCATCTGCCGGCGGTGGGGCTGGCGTTGGCTTTTTTGCCGCCCGTGTTCGATGTTTTGCCGCAGCAGTGGGTGGTGCCCTGGTGGGTGGAAAAGGTGGTGTTGCTGTTGGCGTGGGGGTGGTTTGTCAATTTGTATAATTTCATGGATGGGGCCGATGGGCTGGCCTCAACCGAGGCGGTGTTTATCGCCTTGGGGGTGGCGCTGTGTGTGCCGGCGCTGGCGCCGGTGGCGGTGGTGGTGGCGGCGGCGGCGGCGGGGCTTTTGCGCGTGAATGGGCCCAAGGCGCGGGTGTTTTTGGGCGATGTGGGCAGCACGTGGCTGGGGTATGTGCTGGGGGGGCTGTTGCTGTTGGGCTGCGCCGAGAACACCTGGCAGATTGTCTGGCCCTTGGCGGTATTGCCGTTAGTGTTTTGCTTCGATGCCACCACCACACTGGTGCGGCGCATGGCCGAAGGCCACCGGCCCTGGGTGCCGCATAAAACCTTTTGGTTTCATCGGTTTTTGGGGTTGGGGTATAGCCATGGGCAGCTGGTGGCGGCGGTTGCGGGGCTTAATGTGGCCCTGTTTGGGGTGGCGTGGGTGGCCTGGCAGCAGGGCTGGCCCGAGGTCGGATTTGGCATCGGCCTGCTAGCCATGGTGGTTATTGTGTGCTACATCCGCGCCATAGAACGGGGGATACACCATGGGAAATCAAAACGTTAAACACAAAGTCACCAAGGCCATTATTCCGGCCGCAGGCCTCGGCACGCGCTTTTTGCCGGCCACCAAGGCGATGCCGAAGGAAATGCTGACCGTGGTCAACAAGCCTATCATTCAGTATGCGGTGGAAGAGGGCTACGCGGCGGGTATCCGCGAGTTTATTATCATCACCGGGCGCGGCAAGGCGGTGATGGAAAACCACTTCGACCACCCCTACGAGCTGGCCGATACCCTGCAAAAGCGCGGCAAAATGGCCGAACTTGAAGCGGTGACCAACGTGCTGCCGTCCGATGCCCGGCTGTATTACACCCGCCAGGGCCAGCCCCTGGGCTTGGGCCACGCGGTGCATTGCGCCAGCGCCATCACGCAAGATGAGCCATTTGCGGTCATTCTGCCCGATGATATTATCTGCACCGGCACCGAAAACCCGCTGGCCGAGATGGTGAAGATGTATGAAGAAACCGGCACCAGCAGCGTGTTGGTGGAAGAGGTGCCGATGGAGAAAACCGCCAATTACGGCATCCTCGATGTCAGCGGCGCGGTGGAAAACCGCCGCGCGCCCGCCAAAGGCTTTGTGGAAAAACCCAAGCCGGAAGAGGCCCCCAGCAATCTCAGCGTGATTGGCCGTTATGTGCTCAGCCCGCGCCACATGCACCATTTGGCCACGGCCACACCGGGCAAGGGGGGGGAAATCCAGCTCACCGACGCCATGCACAAGGTGGCGCAGGAAGAGGGTTTTTATGGCTTCGTCAGCCAGTCCAAACGCTTTGATTGCGGCGATAAGGTCGGCTTCCAAATGGCCAACCTGTATTTTGCCATGCAAGATCCCTTCATCGCGCCGCGCCTGCAACCGTTCTTGCTCCAGCAGGCCGACCAGTTCGACCGCCGCCAAACCAAGCGCTAGCCAACCGCCATGTCCACGCCCCGCACAGCTTTGGTTACAGGTGTTGCGGGGTTTGTGGGGCATGCGCTGGCCAAGCGCCTGCTGGCCGAGGGCTGGCAGGTGGTCGGGCTCGATAATCTGAACGATTATTACAACCCCGCCATCAAGCAGGCGCGCCTGAACGATATCGCCGCGCAGCCCAACGCTGCCGCGTTTACCTTCCATAAACTCTGCCTGACCGAAAAAGCCGAGCTCGAGGCGCTGTGCCTCGCCACCAAACCCCAAGTGGTGGTGCATCTGGCGGCGCAAGCCGGGGTGCGGTATGGGCTGCACAACCAAACGGCGTATCTAGAAAGCAACCTCATCGGGCATTTTCATGTGCTGCAAGCGGTGAAGGCGCTGGCCGACACCGGCCATCCGGTGGCTCATCTTTTATATGCCAGCTCCAGCAGCGTGTATGGCAACAACGGCGCCGAAAATGCCGACGAACCCTTCCGCGAGACCGACGACGTCAGCCGCCCGGTCAGCCTCTATGCAGCCACCAAACGGGCCGATGAGATGGTCACCCACGCCTGGGCGCACCAGTTTGGCACGCCGTGCACGGGCCTGCGGTTTTTTACCGTCTATGGGCCGTGGGGCCGCCCGGATATGACCCCGCTGATGTTCACCCACGCGCTGCACACCGGGGCCCCCATCAAGCTCTTTAACGGCGGCGATTTGTGGCGCGACTTTACCTACATCGACGACATCATCGAAGCCATCATCCGCTTGATACCCACCATCCCCACACCCACGCCCACGCCGCATGCCATGTATAACTTGGGCAACCAGCAACCGGTGCAGATGAAGGTTTTTGTGGAAACACTCGCCGAGGTGACAGGGCAAAAACCCAACGTGGAAAACGCCCCTTGGCTTTCCACCGAAGTCTACCGCACCGCCGCCAGCACCGCAAAATTGCATGCGGCGGTGGGCTGGCAACCCAACACCCCCTTGGCCGCAGGCCTTACGGCGCTGAACACATGGTATCTCGCCCATCGCGCCCTGCTCGGGTAAAGCCCGGGCCGCAGCCCAAAGGCACGCGCGGGCAGCCACCGGCATGGCCCCCTAAAGCGTCTGCCAAGGCCATAGAAGCCATGTTTGCCATCTGGCAAGCCCAGAACCCGCATCCCACCACCGAACTGCATTACACCAACGCCTATCAGCTGTTGGTGGCGGTGGTGTGCAGCGCCCAAACCACCGATGTGGCGGTCAACAAAGCCTTCGCCCCCGTGTTTGCGCATATCACCACGCCCGCGGCGATGGTGGCCTGGGGCGAAGACAACCTTCGCCACGCCATTCGCAGTATCGGGCTCTATCACACCAAGGCTAAACATGTGCTGGAACTCTCGCGTCAATTGGTGGCGCACCACGGCGGCCAGGTGCCGCGCGCCGCCGCCGCCCTCGAAGCCCTGCCCGGCGTCGGCCGCAAAACCGCCAACGTGGTGCGCAATACCCTGTGGGGAGACCCGGTGATTGCGGTCGATACCCACGTCTTTCGCCTCGCTCATCGGCTGGGCTTAAGCCGTGCGGCCACGCCGCAGGCGGTGGGCGAAGAGTTGGAGAAGGTGGTTCCCGAGCCCTACCGGCGCGACGCCCACCACTGGCTCATTCTGCACGGCCGCTATGTGTGCACGGCGCGGGCCCCCGCGTGTGCCACCTGCGCGGTGGCGGCATGGTGCCAAAGCCCCGAGAAAACGCGCGCGCACACCACCCGCTAAGCGGTGCGCATCAGGGGCGGGGCCAACGGCTCCACCATATACGTCCACAGGCCGTCGCGGGGGGGCAGTTCGGTGTCGGCCAGCCAGATTTGGCACCCCAGCGCCACTAGGTCATCCAGCAACGCGCTGCGGTTGGCGGCATCCAGATGGGCGGTAAATTCATCAATCAGCACCAGCGGCGGGGCCTTGCGCTGGGCGGTCAGCATCGTCACGTGGCCGCGCAGCCAGCTCAGCAACGCGCGTTTATGCTGTCCGGAAGAAAGGCGGCCCAGTGGCACGCGCGCATCCTGCGTAAGCGTCAGCAGGCCATCCACGTCCAGCGTGTTGGGGCCGGCATGGGTGCGCCCTAGGCGGGCATCAATATCGCGGCTGCGCTGAAGCTTCCCCCGCAGCGTGGCCACGGGGTCGGCGGTGTCCAAAATCTCCAGGGCGCTGCCGCGCAGGGCCAGGGTCAGGCCGGGCATGTGGGGGGCAAGGGTGTCAAGGTAGGCCAGGCGCCCGCGCAGCACGCGCACGCCCCAGTCGGCCACATGGTGTTCTTCGGCGTCCAACCAGTCAGCGTGAGAGTGTTCCGCCAATATTTTCAGGCGGGCGCGGCGGTGGCGGTCAAAGCGGGCAACCTGTTCGGCG
>CANHVX010000085.1 GCA_947464215.1 Pseudomonadaceae bacterium
GCTGGCCAACGGCACAGCACACGCAGCCGATAGCTTTTCCGCCGTGGTGCTCAAGCGCATCAACCGCAGCGCCGATATGGCCACCCACCTGGTCGAGCAGATGGAGGGCACGCGCCTGCAAGATATCTCACTCACACTGGTGCAGCTTATCGTTCGTAATTTGTATGAGCGCACGGCCGATGTGCGCTGGTGGGCCACCGACCCCTCGGTCTGGCATTGCCTCACCGATGGCACGCCAGAAAGCCGCGAGTTCGCCGACCTGCGCCTGTCGCAAATCAACCAGTTTTACAGCGTTTATACCAATCTTATCCTCACCGACCTCAACGGGCAGGTCATCGCCAGCGCCAATCCCAATGTGCGCAGCGCCATCAACGGTCAAAGCGTAGGCTCCGAGCCCTGGTATACCATGGCGGCAGCCACCCATAGCGGCACCGAGTATGTGGTGTCCGATGTCTATGTCTGCCCCGTGCACAAAAAGCGGGTGCTGGTCTATGCCACGGGCGTGCGCGAGAACGGCGCGGCCAACGGCCGGCTGCTGGGAACACTGGGCGTCTATTTCGACTGGGAGCACCAAGGCACCACCATCGTCAACGATGAAGCCCCCCTGTCTCCTGAAGATAAAGCCCGCACGCGTATTATGCTGCTCGATGCGCAATTCCGCATCATGGCCGATAGCCTAGGCCCACAAACCACAGGTCAAACCTTTGCCTTGTCCACCAAGGGGCAAACCAAGGGCAGCTATTACGCCGGCAACACGCTGGTGGCCTTTGCCAAAACGCTGGGCTACCAAGAGTATGATGGCCTCGGCTGGTATGCGGCCATGGTGCAACACCTCCCCGATGAAACCGAAACCCGCGCCGCGTTGGGGCTGTCGCGGGTCGCGAAGTAGCGGGGTGGCGGGGCTGGCCCAGGGCGCACCACACGTGGTATAACGCTTGCCATCATGCCACCGCGCCAACCGCTCAAACCCGCTCGTGCTCGGCGCGTGGTGCGCCGTGGCAACCCAAGTTCGCTGTCCGAGGTCGCCGAGCAACTGGCGCAAACGCTGTTGGCGCCGGTTGCCCCCAACGCGCCGTCCCAGCGGGCCGAGCCTCCCCGCCCCCCCCGCAGCGGGGGTGTAAGCCCCTACCCCGATTTATCCATGGCCATCGCCATGCTGGAAAAGCGCCAAAGCCATCTGGGCCAGCAATTTGGGGCGTCGTCCGAGAGGGCGCAATTGGCACAGAAATGGCTTTCGCAGCTGAAATCCGTGCACACCGAGATGCAAAAGCTCCACAAACTGGAACAACTTGCCACGCGCCTCAAACCTAAATCACCATAATATACAAAATTTTAAACAATTATCTTAAAGCAAAATCAAAACGCCCGCGCACACACCCTTGCCCAAACGCACAAAAAGCCCCATAACCACGCCTATGAGCACAAAATCTGCCCCTGCCAGCGCGCCCACAACGGCCAAAACCACCAAAATCTCCACCGTCGATGTCGCCGAGCTCGACACTCTCGCCCGTTGGCTGGAAAAATCCGCCTTGGAAGAGGTGGAAATCGAATCCGCCGGCACGCGCATTCGCCTGCGCAAGCCCAGCGTAGGCGGCACTATGGCCATGGTCGCGGCCCCTGCGGCGTCTGCGGTGCCTACGTCGGCGCCCACGGCTCCGGCCGAAGCGGGTTCGCCGTTCACCAGCCCCATGGTCGGCACCTATTATCAGGCTGCCAACCCCGAGGCCGCCCCGTTCGTCAAGGTGGGCGATACGGTGAAAGAGGGCCAACCCCTGTGCATCATTGAAGCCATGAAGACGATGAACCAAATCACCGCCGACCGTGCCGGCACCATCACCAAGGTCCTGCTCAAAAACGGCCAACCGGTGGAATTCGGCCAACCGCTGTTTATCATTGCGTAAGTCTGGCGCGGCCCCCATGTTCAAAAAGGTTCTTATTGCCAACCGTGGAGAAATCGCGGTGCGCATTCACCGCTCCTGCCGCGAGATGGGCATTGCCACCGTCGCGGTGCATTCTGTGGCCGATGAGCACGCGCTGCACGTCAAGCTGGCCACCGAAAGCGTGTGCATCGGCAACAATCCCCCGCGCGAGAGCTACCTGAACATTCCCGCCATTTTGTCAGCGGCCGAAATCACCAATGCCGAGGCCATCCACCCGGGCTACGGGTTTCTGGCGGAAAACGCCAAGTTTGCGGAAATTACTGAAAAACTAGGCTTCACCTTTATCGGCCCCACTCCCGCGCACATTCGCCTGATGGGCGACAAAATCGAGGCCATCCGCGCGGTGAAGGAATTCGGCCTCCCCACCATTCCCGGCTCCGGCGGTGCTCTGTCAGAAGCCGCCGAGGCCGCCCGCATCTGCGCCGAAATCGGCTTCCCCGTCATCATCAAGGCGGCCGCAGGCGGTGGTGGAAGGGGCATGAAGGTGGCGCACGATGCCACCCAGCTGGAACACGCCCTGGCCATGGCGCAAAACGAGGCACAAGCCGCCTTTGGCGACAACCGCGTGTATATCGAAAAGTTCCTCCAAACGCCCCGCCACATCGAAGTGCAGGTGCTGTGCGACACCCACGGCAACGTCAGCATTCTGGGCGAGCGCGACTGCTCCTTGCAGCGCCGCCACCAAAAAATCATCGAAGAAACCCCCTCGGCCGCCCTCACCGATGCCGAGCGCGAGCCCTTGTTCACGCGCGTGGCCGAGGCCTGCCGCAACATGGGCTACCGCGGCGCGGGCACGTTCGAGTTTTTGTATGAGAACGGGCAGTTTTATTTTATCGAAATGAACACGCGCCTGCAGGTCGAACACCCCGTTACCGAAATGGTGACCGGCATCGATATCGTGTCCGAGCAAATCCGCGTCGCCGCAGGCGAAAAACTTCGCTACGCGCACGAAACCATCACTCCGCGCGGCCACAGCATAGAGTGCCGCATTAACGCCGAAGACCCTGTAACCTTCACCCCCAGCCCCGGCAAAATTGTCGAATACGTGCCCCCCGGAGGCCCCGGCGTGCGGGTCGATAGCGGGCTCTTTCCCGGCGCCATTGTGCCGCCCTATTACGATGCCACGGTGGCCAAACTCATCGTGCACGGCCATACGCGGGCCGAATGCGTGGCACGGCTGGCGCGCGCACTAGAAGAATTCGTCATCACCGGCATCAAAACCAACATCCCGCTGCACCAGAAGCTGGTGGCTACCAAGGAATTCCGTGCAGGCACCTACACCATCCACAGCCTCACGCACTTCCTCGAAACGGGCCGCTTTTCAACCTAAGCGAGAAGCCCCGAAGGGGGAACACCGTCATTGCAAGGCGTCATCCCGGCGCAGGCCGGGGCCGGGGTAAATTCTGTCCGGGCCCCACGAAAACAATCATCTCATAAACCACCCACCAAACAACCACGCCTAACAACCTTCAACCAACAACCATCAACCGCGCAGCGCAGCCCCCCCCACCAGAGTTCAGTTGACCCCAACCGCCCCACGCCCTAAAGTCGCAGCATGATGAAAATTCTTTACAGCGCCGAAGCCATAGCCGCGCGGGTGGCCGATCTTGCCGATACTCTCAACAAGTCGCTCGCCGGCAACAAGATGGTGCACACGGTGGTCACCATGAACGGCTCGTGCATGTTCGCGGCCGATCTTACGCGCCAGCTCACTATCCCCCAAATTATGCATTTTACGGGCGGCAGCTATTTTCAGGGCACCATGAAGCAAGAGCTGGCCATGAACCCCGAGACGCTGCCCCAGAATTTTCACCTCTCGCCCGTGTTGGTTATTGAAGATATTCTCGACAGCGGCAACAGCATCAAACACCTGCGCCAGATGCTCGGCCAGCGCGGTGCGGGCCCTATTACGGTGGTGTCGCTGTTCAAGCGGGTCGGCAGCACTGCGGCGGCCGACTACGCCGCCTTCAGCCTGCCCAAAGAGCTGTTCGCCGTCGGTTATGGGCTCGATATGGACGGCCGCTACCGCGAACTTCCCGCCATTTATACCTTCGAAACCACGCTCATGTCGGGCGAATCCGGCCGCTGTTAGTTAACGCATAACGCATAAAAAGGGGGCCTCACACAGAGGCCCCTTCTTTGTTGAACAAACCTACTCAGGCTGCACGGGCGCGGCAACGGGCGCCGCATGTTCGTCCTCGGGGGTGGGCGCGGGTGCCGCCGGGGTGGCGGGGGCCTCGGCCTCGGGGGCGGGCGGGGCTTCGGTGGCAGAAGGCGCACCAACGCCGGGTATAAAGAAGGGGTCATCACCTGCGGGGGCGCTTTGGCTGTCCGTGCTTTCGCTGTCCACACCA
>CANHVX010000086.1 GCA_947464215.1 Pseudomonadaceae bacterium
CATCTCGGCGTTCTCGTGGGCGGATTTCAGCTGGCCCAAGAGGGTGTTCAGGCGGGTGTGCAGGGCGTCTTCGGCGGCCGATGGCGTGCCCATGGGCGGCACCTGCGCGCCGAAATATTTGGTGGTGAGCGTAAGCGTGCGGTTGATGAAGTTGCCCAGCACATCGGCCAAGTCTTTGTTCACCGTGCTTTGGAAATCGGGCCAGCGGAACTCGCTGTCGGAGGATTCGGGCATGCGCGACACGAGGTAATAGCGCCAGTAATCGGCGCCGTTGGGGATGGGGGCGAGCAGCTCGAGTGCGGCATCGGAGAAAATACCTACGCCCATGCTGGTGCTGAACTTGCCGCCGTAATAGGTGAGCCAGTTGAAGCTTTTGAGCGTGTTCACCTTCACCCACGGTTCGGCGCTGCCGATAAGCGTGGCGGGGAAGCTTAAGGTGTGGAAATACACGTTATCCTTGCCCATGAACTCGGTGTATTCGACATCGGCAGCCTCGGGGCCATACCACCAGCGGGCGGCGCTTTTGGACAAGGGCACGCCGGTGGTGGGTTGGGCTTCGCCCCCCGTGTGCGTGGCCCATTCCTGCGTGGCGGCGATGTAGGCAATGGGGGCATCAAACCAGACATAAAACACCTTCTTGGCCAGTTCGGGGTGGCCAAGCGCCTGCGCCACATCTTCGGGCACGGGGACGCCCCAGTGAATGTCGCGCGTGATGCCGCGGTCTTCCAGGCCTTCATCGAGCCATTTATACGCGATACTGCGGGATAGCTGGGGCCAGTGCGTCTGCTGGTCTATCCAGGCGCGCAGCTGCGGCACGAGCGTGCTTTGCTTGAGGTAAATGTGGGGGCTGTCGCGCAGCTCCAGTTCCCTGCTGCCGGAAATGCTGGAATAGGGGTTGATGAGGTCGGTCGGGTTCAGCACGCTGCCGCAGCCGTCGCATTGGTCTCCGCGCGCCTTGGCAAAGCCGCACTTGGGGCAGGTGCCCTCGACGTAGCGGTCGGGCAGGAAGCGGTTGTCGGCATGGCTGAACAGCATGGTTTGCGTGCGGACTTCGAGCAGCCCATGGGCCAACAACCGGCGGGCAAAATGCTGCGTGAGCGCATGGTTGGCGGGATGGGAGGAGCTGCCGAACCAATCGAAGCTCAGCGCAAAGCCCTCGTAGATGCGGGCTTGCAGATTGTGCCAGTGCTGCACAAACGCGGCGGGTGCTGTGCCTTCCTTCTGCGCGGCAATTTCGACCGGCGTGCCGTGGTCGTCGGTGCCGCAGATATAGAGCGTTTCCTCGCCGGTGGCGCGGCGGAAGCGGGCGTAGACATCGGCGGGCAACATGCAGCCCACAATGTTGCCCAAGTGCTTGATGCCGTTGACGTAGGGAATGGCGGAGGTGATGAGGTGGCGGGTCATGAGGAACGCAGTATACGGGATTTTGGCCCCCTGACAACGAAAAAACATACGTTTAGGCCCGCGTTTCCGCCATGAAAAACCGCCCCCGAAGGGGCGGCTTTGCATCTCTGGGCAGGGCGAACGGGCCCTGCACAGCCACATTTACTGGGTGTGGCTGCCGGTGATCCGTTGCCCTGAGATATCCCCATTTGTGATGCTCGGCATTGGATCACCTCCTTTCGATTGGTAACTGTTCATGGCGCGCCCTCCTTGGTTTGAACCCATCCTCTTGCGAAGGGTGGGGGTTGGCTTACCTGTATGGTGCCGAGCCCAAGAGACTCTGACAAATGATTTTCACCGCGACCCGCACCCCCTGTGGTTTTTGTGTAAGCATTTTATTGGTATTCAATGGGTTGCAATAAACATATTGGGGTTATTTGTCACTCTTGACATGCGAGTGACAAGGGCCTAGCCTTTTATGAGCATTGTTATCAACCGACAGGAGAGCTTGCTATGACACCCACTGGCACCCATGCCCCGCATGCCCGTATGGACGGCCAACCCGCCGCCCTGGATGCCTTTACCCGCGACCTGACCGCCCTGGCCCGCGACCGCACACTTGACCCCGTGATTGGCCGCGACGAAGAAGTGCGCCGCACCATGCAGGTGCTCTCGCGCCGGAGCAAAAACAACCCGGTGCTGATTGGCGAAGCGGGGGTGGGCAAAACCGCCATTGTGGAAGGCCTGGCCCAACGCATTGCCGAAGGCGATGTGCCCGAAAGCCTGCAAGGCAAGCGCGTGCTGGCGTTGGACCTGGGCGCCTTGGTGGCCGGCAGCGGCGTGCGAGGGGAATTTGAGGGGCGGCTGAAGGCGCTGCTGGCGGAGATACAGGCCGCGGCGGGGGAGATTGTTCTGTTTATTGATGAATTGCACACCTTGGTGGGGGCCGGAGCCGTGGGGCCCGGTGGCATGGATGCCAGCAACTTGCTGAAGCCCGCACTGGCCCGTGGTGAATTGCGCTGTGTGGGGGCCACCACGCTAGACGAATACCGTCAGCACATTGAAAAAGACCCGGCGCTGGCGCGGCGCTTCCAGAGCGTGTATGTGGCCGAGCCCGATGCCCCGGCGGCGATTAGCATTCTGCGCGGCTTAAAAGAGCGCTATGAACTGCACCACGGCGTGCGCATTGCCGACAGTGCGCTGGTGGCGGCGGTGAATTTATCGAAACGTTACATCGCCGACCGCTTTCTGCCCGACAAGGCCATTGACCTGATGGATGAAGCCGCCGCCCAGCTTAAAATGGAACTGGAAAGCAAACCCAAAACGTTGGATGCGGTGGACCGCCAGCTGATGCAGCGAAAAATTGAGCAAAAAGCCTTGCAGAAAGAAACCGATGCCGCCAGCAAACAGCGCCTGAAGGTGCTGGAGGGGGAATTGGCCGCCTTGCAGGCGCAAAGCGATAGCCTGACCCAGGAATGGAACGCCGCGCAAGCGCTTTTGAGTGCCAGCAAAAATGCCAAAAAGGAGCTTGAAGATGCGCGTGCCCAGCGCGACGCCGCCCAACGCGCCGGCGACCTGGCCCGCGTGGCTGAATTCACCTATGGGCGTATCCCCGAACTGGAGCGCAAGGCGGCGGCCACCGTGGCGGTGGAAGGCAGCATTCTGCGCGAGACCGTGGGCGTGGATGACATTGCCAAAGTGGTGAGCGGGTGGACGGGTATCCCCGTGGACAAACTGTTGGGGACTGAACGTGAGAAACTTTTACAGCTGCCGGCCCATTTATCGGCCCGTGTTAAAGGCCAGCCCGCCGCTGTGGCGGCCGTGGCCCATGCCGTGCAGCGCGCCCGCGCCGGGCTGGCCGACCCCAAGCGGCCCTTGGGAAGTTTTTTGTTTTTAGGCCCCACAGGCGTGGGCAAAACCGAGTTGGCCAAAGCCTTGGCGAGTGAGCTGTTTGACGACGACAAGGCGTTGGTGCGGATTGATATGAGCGAATACATGGAAAAGCATGCCGTGAGCCGCTTGGTGGGAGCGCCGCCGGGCTATGTGGGCTACGAACAAGGGGGCGTGCTGACCGAAGACGTGCGCCGCCGCCCCTACAGCGTGCTGCTGTTTGATGAAGTGGAAAAAGCCCACCCGGATGTGTTCAACATTTTGCTGCAGGTGCTGGATGATGGCCGCCTGACCGATGGGCAGGGCCGCACGGTGGATTTTACCAACACGGTGATTATCCTTACCAGCAATTTGGGTGCGGAGGCTTTAGCGGCGCTGGGTGATGGCCAGCCCGCCGATGATGCCCGTGATGCCGTGATGGCGGTGGTGCGGCGGGCCTTCCGGCCAGAATTTTTGAACCGTTTGGATGACATTGTGCTCTTCAACCGTTTGGACAAAGCGGTGATGCAGGCCATTACCGAGGCCGAGCTGACCACGCTGCAAACCCATCTGGCGACACCCGACACCGGCCCCGCACTGGTGCTGGATGTGGAGCCGGCCGCCGCCGCCTGGCTGGCGGAGGCGGGGTATGACCCTGTGTATGGCGCGCGGCCTTTACGCCGTGTGTTGCAGGCCCATGTGCAAAACGCGTTGGCCGAATTGCTGTTGAAAGGTGATTTGAAGAGTGGGGATGTGGCCCGTGTGGTGCGCACCAAAACCGGTGTGGGGGTGGAGCGCGGCGTACGAAACTAACCCACCCAAACAACGCGGCCCCGAGGGGCCGCGTTTCGTTGCCGTTTGTGCCGCTTACTCGGGGCGGGACGGACGGCGTGGACCACGATCGCCGCCGCCGCCGC
>CANHVX010000087.1 GCA_947464215.1 Pseudomonadaceae bacterium
GCTTTCGACCCTGGTGCAGGTGGTGATTGGGGGGATTTTGGTGGTGGCGGTGGGGCTTTTGCTGGGGGGCTCTTGAGCGAGATGCCCTTGCACTAACTGACCCAGCTTTAGGCGGGGGGAAGGCGTGATATAAGGGTGCCTTTAACGGCGGGGGGCATGTTATTTTTCGCCATTTTTTCGCCCGCGGGCAGGGCGTGATAGGTGCGCGCGGTGGCAGCAATATCGGCCGCGTGCTCGGGGAGCGCCGGTGCAAACGCAAACGCGTGCTTGCCCTCGGCCCGCAAGCCCCAGGCCGTGGGTTTGGTGCAGATGCTTAAACATTCGGTAAGTGTGACGGTGATGCCGCTGCCCGCCAGTTCGGCCGCCAGCGCCTCAGCCAGCGCGGCGGATTGGGGGCTGGTGCGTTTGCGGCCGGTTTCGTCGCGTTCCGTTTGGCCACAGATGCGGCAGACAAAAAGGGTGGTGGGCGTGTTCATGGCTTGATTTTAGCGGGTTCTGCTGGCATAGCCAAGGGTGAGTTGCTGTATAGCGCTCCTTTCTGACCGTTTTTGACCTCATGAGAGGAACACCTATGATACGCTCCATGCTTGCCCTGACGCTTGGCCTGTTGATGGCCACCCCTGCCTTCGCCAGCAGCTGCAACAGCCCCTTCCGCGCCTTGAGCGTGCTGGCCGCTGCCAAAGCTGACGTTGCCCGTGCATCGCACGCCCTCCAAGCGCCGCTGTTGCAGCGCTTGGATGACCTGACCCTGCTGGTGGAAGCCCAAGCGCGCACGTTGCGCGATGTGAAGCTAGATACGCTGACCCCTGCGGCGCGCACGGCCCTGTTTGCAACCTTGCGCACAGACACCGACCAACGCCTGGCGCTGGCACGAAATGTGCTGGATATGTTGCAGCGGAACGGCTATGACCAGGCCGCAAAACGGCTGGGCCATTACCTGGCCGCGTATGACATCTGCAACCCCGCCCACCGAGCGGCGCTGCTGGATGCCATGGCCCTTGATGGCCGCCTGCCAACCACCCCCGGCCTGTTGCCGCAATTGGCCAAAACCGACCTGGTTTTTGCCTGCGGCACCGTTCTGCATCCGCAGATTGTGGCCGGTGAAACGATCGGCGCTGACGGCTCTCCAGCCTTCTGGCAAGCCTGCGCCAAGGCCGCCCTGGCCGCCATGCCCACGGATAACCCCGACCACTTCCGCGTGATGCACGCCGTGGCCGAACCCCTGTGCGCCATGGCGACCCCTGAACCCCCGCGCACCCGCTACGCCCAGCGTTGACGGCACCCGTGGTGCTTTTCGACCCGCCGCAGGACAGATATGTTCTGCGGCGGTTTTTTATAGGCCCTCGGGTTGGCGGCGAATAAGGCTGACTTGGGTGGCGTAGTGCGCATCCTTCCCCTGCTGAAAGCGGCGGTAGCTGTTGAAGGTTGCCGCCTCGGCATAGGTGCAGCGGGCTAAGCTGTGCAGGTGGATATCGAGCATCCCTGCTTCGTGCGCTTGGGCGCGCAGGATGCCGGCCAAATCCATCATCACGTGGGACTCTTCGTGCCCCGGTTTGGCGCTGGGGCTGAAAAACCGTTCTGGCTGCCGCACGGTAAAGCGATGCTGAAAGGTGGCTTCCACCTCAAAATGCGGCTGGCTGAGGCAGGGGCCCAGGGCCAGGTGCAGGTCTTCGGGGGTTTGGTTGAATTCGGTGCACAGCAGACCGATGGTTTTGGGGAGAATATTTTGCTCGGTGCTGCGCCAGCCGGCGTGAATGGCCGCCACTGCCCTTGGGCTGCTGATGAGAATGGGCACGCAATCGGCGGTTTTCACTGCCAGCCAGAGCTCGGGTGCGGCGGTGATGATGGCATCGGTTTCGGGCACCAGGCCACCGTGCTCGACCATGGCCACCCGGTTGCCGTGCACCTGATGCATGTGCGCGATGGCGCCAAAGCGTTCGGCCAGCGCCCGCACCGTTTCGGTGCTGTTGGCGTGTGTGCCTTCCCGCGTGCCAAAAATATGCTGCGCATAGGGCAGGGGGCTGCGCGCGGTGATAAACCCAGATGGAGTGTGGGTGTGCGGGTGTTCGGCATAGAGCATAACGTTGGGTGCCTTTTTGCGGGTTACGCAGACATGGGGCCGGCGTAGGCCAGCACCTTGAACAGCGTGCCCATTTCTTGAGGGTGAAGCAAGCGATGCAGGGCGTGGGCGGTGGGATTGCCCGCCGTGGGGTGTTGCAAAAGCGGCAGTGCCAACTCGGCCAGGCCGTGGGCGAGCAGCATGTCGGCCATGCCGGTGAGTGTGCAATGGGTGGGCCCGAGCAGGTGCTGCACGTGCTGGAAATTGACGTGAACGGTGAGGTCGGTCTGCCCAGGCTTATGGGTAAGCGGCACCTTCTGGTGCGCGTGCACGGCTTGCAGGGTGTTGGCGCCTGATGGGGGGAGGGTCTCATACCCGTAATCGAGCAGGAGGGCATGGCTGGCGTGTGTGCGGATGGTGGCGACGAGAGTGTCCATGGTGGGGCTGTGCTCGAGGATGGCGTCTTCTTCCAGCGCAGGGGCGCCGTGGGGGAGGGGCGGGGCTGCGGATGGGCGCCAGTGGGTTTCATCCCCTTCCACCCACAGCATCTCCCACCCCGTGCCGCTCAACCGATAGGGCTGGGCGGGGCAGGCATCGAGCACCTCATTGGCGATGATGATGAGGGGGGCGGTGGGGGGAATATCACTCAGCGTGGGGGCCCATTGGCTGTGAGGGAAGGCGGCCAGCGTGTGCTGCTGGATGGTGCGGAGTGCGGGCGACGTTTCAACCAGCCACGGCGTGAGGCGCGCGGCGAGGGCGGGCGCGGTTTCGGCCACGTGAGTGAGCAGGGCGCGCATCAGACTGCCGCGGCCGGGGCCGAGTTCGGCGAGGAAAACTTCTTTCTTATGATGGTACTGGGCGTTGTTCTTGACCGTTTTTATGAGCCAATGGCCGAGTGTGGCGCCAAAGAGCGGAGTGAGCTCGGGCGCGGTGGTGAAATCGGCCGGGGGGGTGGTTTGGAAGTTGCGGCCGGTGGTGTAATAGCCCCCTTCGGCATACAAACACTCGGCCATAAAGGCTGCGAAGGGTTGGGCGGGGGGGGATTCCATGGAGGCATATTAGCGTATTTTTGGCTGATTTTCCACGCTTGCGCGGCCATGGGTGCTGTGCGCGCATTTTTTGGGGCCAAGGCCATGGGTTTTGGGTTGACAGCGCCCGGCGCGGGCGGCATATGTTGCGGGCGCTGGAGCGGTGGCCGAGTGGCTGAAGGCGGCGGTTTGCTAAACCGTTATAGGGGGGTCAACTCCCTATCGGGGGTTCGAATCCCCCCCGCTCCGCCAAACGAATTGGCCGGATACTGTGGCTGAAGGCGGCGGTTTGCTAAACCGACACCTTGAGTTACGGGGGGGGCAACTCCCTCTCGGGGGATGCGAATCTTCCTTGGTCCGCCAAACGAATTGGCCGGATACTGTGGCTGAAGGCGGCGGTTTGCTAAACCGACACCTTGAGTTACGGGGGGGGCAACTCCCTCTCGGGGGATGCAAATCTTCCTTGGTCCGCCAAACGAATTGGCCGGATACGTCCCGCCAAACCGCGTGGCCTTACGGGGTCAGGTAGCTCAGTCGGTAGAGCAAGGGATTGAAAATCCCTGTGTCGCCAGTTCGATTCTGGCCCTGACCACCATTTTATGGCCTTCGGCAGAAAGGAGGCCAGGTACTCCGCTTTGCTTCGTTTCTGGCCCTGACCACCATTTTATGGCCTTCGGCAGAAAGGAGGCCAGGTACTCCGCTTTGCTTCGTTTCTGGCCTTGGCTACCATTTTTTGGCCTTCGGCAGAGATGTGGCCAGGTACTCCGCTTTGCTCCGTTTCTGGCCCTGACCACCATTTTATGGCCTTCGGCAGAAAGGAGGCCAGGTACTCCGCTTTGCTTCGTTTCTGGCCCTGACCACCATTTTATGGCCTTCGGCAAATCTTTATCAGTTCTTGTTTTTTCAGGGAGGGCGCTTCGTGCATTATCAATATCTGTAGTGGTGATGTGTGAAGGGGCACTTTTTGGCGTGTTTGGGTAGGTTGGATTTGAC
>CANHVX010000088.1 GCA_947464215.1 Pseudomonadaceae bacterium
AACTGATTTACAGTCAGTCCCCTTTGGCCGCTTGGGTATCCCACCACGGGCAACTGGGGCGGAACCTAGGGCGATGCGGCGTCTCTGTCAATCCAAAAACGATGACCGGGAGGAGAGGGGCCCTTTGGGGGCGTTCTGCTGGTGCCGGCAGAGAGGATAGGACTCCCGACCTTCGGCCCATACACCTAAACTAAAACCGCGCAAAGTGGGTTTGTAAACCGCCACATGGCGAACATTTATGGTGCCGGCAGAGAGGATTGAACTCCCGACCTTCGGTTTACAAAACCGCTGCACTACCGCTGTGCTATGCCGGCACGAGAGGCCTTATGCCCTATTTCTACCTGTTTGCCAAGCCAGTGCCTGCAAACTGGGCAATGGGGTTGCCAAACGGGGAGCGCCCTTTCATTGTGCTCATGTAAAACAAGGAGATAGGCTATGACCCTGTTACATGAATTTAAAGCGTTTGCCATGCGCGGCAATGTGATTGACCTTGCCACCGGGGTGGTGATTGGCGCCGCGTTTGGCAAGATTGTGAGCAGTTTGGTCGATAATATTGTGATGCCGATTGTGGGCTATCTGATTGCGGGCGTGAACGTGAAAGACCTCAAGCTGACCCTGGTGGAGAAGGGATTTCTTCTCCCTGATGCCCCCGCCGTGGTGATTGGATATGGCGCGTTTTTGCAAACCATTGTGGACTTTACCATTATCGCCTTCGCTATTTTTATGATGATTAAGGTTATCAACCGTGCCATGCCCAAACCTGCCGACATACCACCGACACCCAAAGGGCCCACGCAGGAAGAATTGCTCGCACAAATCCGCGACCTCCTGAAAAACCAAGCCAAAAAGAAGTAGGTTAGCCGGGTTTGGTATAGGCCAGCGTAACCACCTGAACTTGGGCGGCTCCGGCGTGCCGCAGGGCACCCGCACACGCCGCCACAGTAGCCCCGGTGGTGTAAATATCGTCGATCAGCACCACATCTTTGCCAAACAGGGCGGGGCCACAGGCAAAATGGGTGCGCGTGAGTTTGAGACGTGCGGCGCGGGAGAGTGTTTGTTGTGGCGCTTCGTAGCGCACGCGGGTGAGAGAGGTTAAGTCGGCTTTTAACCCGGTCAGCTGCGCCAGTTCGTGGGCAATAAGGGCGGCGGGGTTGTAGCACCGCTCGCGCAGGCGCTTGGGGTGGCTGGGAACTGGCACCAACACAGCCTGCGCCGATGCTGCCAGGTGCCCTGCCATCAGCCGGGCGAAGAGGGGGGCAAGGTCGGTGCGGTCGGCAAACTTAAAGGCAATAATGGCGGCGCGCAGCGGCTCTTCATACAGCAGCGGCGCGCTAACACGGCTGATGGTTGCGGCATGCTGCGGGGGGAGCACCATGTGGGGGTTCCACCACGGCATGCGCGCATAACATGTGGTGCAAAAACCCAAAGGTTCGCCGACACGTAGGCGCAGACCGCAGCCGGGGCAGCCTTGGGGGAGCACGGCATCGAGCACTTTGGCAGGCCATGTTTGCACATGGCGCCACGTGCCTTTTAAGGCCGATATGGTCCATTGGGGGCGATCTGTGTTAAACACGTTGCAGCATGGACCTAATCCCCGCCTCGGCTCAACAGCAGTGCCTACGTTGGCGGCACTCGCCGCAGTGGCTGGATGCCCCCGTGGTGCGTGAGATTCATGCCCGTTTGTTGGAGCGTTTGGCGGATATCAAGTTGCCGGCTAATGCCGCCGTTCTTCATCTGGAACCTGCCCCCGAGGCCCATGCCGAGGCTGCCTGGGGCCATGTGGTGCGTATCCCTGCGGTGGTCCCGGAAAGCCAAGATGCGGTGGTTATCTCGCTGCTGCCGAGCGCGGTGGCCGATGTGCCGCGGCTGTTGCACAATGCCGTTGGGCTTTTGAAACCCGATGGTGTGCTGCTGGCCAGTTTGCTTGGCCGCGATAGCTTTCCCGAGTGGCAGCAGGCCTGGGCGGCAGCCGGCAGCGCCGCGGCGCATGTGGGGCCTTTCCCCACGCTGCAAACCGCGGCGGGGTTGCTGCAGAAGCTTCAGTTGGCGCTCCCGGTTGCCGACAGAGACGTGATGGAACTGACATGCCCTAGCATGGAACGGATAGTGGCCCAGTTGCGGGCGCATGGGGTTGCCAATAGCCACCCCGCGCGCAACCAAGGGCTTATAACGCCTCGGCAATGGGCGCAGATGGAGATGGCCTATCGGGCCCAGTTTGGGCGGCCCGATGGGCGGTTGCCCGTGACCTTAGAGATTCTCTATTTACATGCCTTTAAGCCGGGGCCTGGCCAACCCGTAAGTGCCCGGCGTGGCAGCGGCACCGTAAGCCTGGTGCGTATTCTCGGTGATTCAACAAAGGGATGTTAGGTTGCGTTTAGCCCACCATACGCAGTGTGTTGGTGGCCTCAAACGGTTCGACCAAGGGGAGCACCAGTGCGTCGGGGGCCACAGCCATTAACGCGTCGGCATCGGCGTTGACAATACCCCACCAACGGCCTGTTGCCGAGACATGTTCGCTTACAATATCTCCCCCTGCGGCAACCCGCAGGCGTTGCCCGTAAGGCGCATCCACAAAGCACCCAGATAACACATTGTGGCTGGTATTTATGGCGGCTGGGGCTTGGGTCGCGCGCTTCTGGCCCGCAAGCCACGCTGCCGTATCGGTCAACACGTTGGCCTCTACGTTTTTTGCAGGGTTGGATGGTGTATTGGTGATGATGGTTCCCGCGGGGGTTTCGGCCATTATGACCGTGCCTGCGCCGTATTCGGCGGCCAAAGGGTGGCCGAACGGCACCGCGACAGGGGTGGTTGCGTAACCTTCTGCATCGATGCGGCATGTGTAGGCCAGTTGCAAGCCAAAAGGGCGTAATGCTTCCATAACCCGCCATTCCAGCCTATCTACCCCACGCCGTGGTTGGGCTGAAAACCGAGGAGTTATTTGCCCCATTGCTCCAAAATATGTCATCCACAGGGTGGCTGCACGCGCATGGCTTATTTTGCCGGCTCTATCGCTCATATCGGCGCCACGGGCTGTTAAATGGTGTTCGGCGGTAAGGCTGTCTTCCTGGCGAGCCACCACACGCGCCATAAGTGCGCGTGGTGCCGTATCGGGTGCGACCCATATACGGCTAGCCTGCCAGCCTTGAAGAAGGGCTGGCAACGGGCCAAACCCTGCGGCACTTGCCCCTAAAAAAGCCCCTTGGCCCCGTGCAGCCCGGGTTAGGAGATCTGCGTGTGCGGCAAAAACATGCGGGCTGGTGGCAATGACTGCGGCACCATGGCCTAAGGCGTTTTGTAATACGTCGTATGCAGGGGCTACCCCGCCTGTCATCTCCACCACCAGATCGGCGGCCCATGCATGGGGGCTTAAGCGTTCCAGCGTGGCCATGTGGCGCACCGTGGCCACACCGGGCAAGCGGCCGAGTGCGTGCGCCGTGGATGTGGCGGCTTCTCCTGCCCCGACGACCCAAATTTGTTTTGCTATGTGTTGCATCGCATCCTCTTGCCAGAATGGGTTTTTCCATTCACCTTTGCAGCCAACAACACAATCATAGGTTTTGTCCATGCCGAACACGCAAACTGATGCTCCGAGCGCCACCCCATTTGTCGAACACGCAACAAAATTGTGGCAACAGGCCATGCAAGGTGGGCAGATGCAACCCCCGGGCGCGCCGCAAATGTCCACTATGATCAAGGCGTTCAGCGCGGTGGCCGAGTCTTTAGCTCACAAGCCCGAGCATGTGCTGGCTGAATCGCTGAAATACCATCAAGGCCAGCTGGCCTTGGGCGCCAACTTTCTCGAGCAGATGCTCGGCCGCACGCCTTCCAAGCCGGCTGTCCAACCCGAAAAAGGCGATAACCGTTTTGCGCATGAAAGCTGGCAATTGCCGATGTTTGATATGCTGAAACAGTCGTATCTGCTCACCAGCCAGTATCTGCAAAACACCGTGAACGGTGCCGAAGGTATGCCCGGGGCACAGGCGCAGCAGGCCCAATTTTACACACGCCAATTTATCGAGGCGCTCAGCCCTTCGAA
>CANHVX010000089.1 GCA_947464215.1 Pseudomonadaceae bacterium
CAGCGCGTGCTGAACCGCTACGGCGCCGGGGTGCGCGTGGTGGGCCTGCAATTGCAGCAGGTCAACCCGCCGGCCGAAGTCATTGAAGCCTTCCGCGACGTGCAGGCCGCCAATGCCGATGCCGAGAAGCTGAAGAACGAGGCCATGGGCTACGCCAACCAGATTGTGCCGATTGCCCGCGGGGAAGCCGCGCGTCTGCTGCAAGAGGCGGAAGGTTACCAAACGGCAACCGTTGCCGCCGCCGAAGGGGATGCGGCCCGCTTTAATGCGCAGGTGGGGGCCTATCAGGCTAACCCGCAGGTTACGCGCCAGCGGTTGTATCTCGAAACGATGGAGCAGGTGCTGCCGGGCATTCCCAAAGTGGTGGTCACGGGCCGTGGCACGCAAAGTGTGCTGCCCTATTTACCGCTCGATAAACTGCCCCGCGTGCCGGGTAATGAAGGAGGCCGCTAACATGCCCATGCGTCTTAATCCCGTCTTTATCATTGCGGCGGTGGCAGCCTTTTTGCTGGCGTTTAACACCATTTTCATGGTGCGCCAGACCGAGCAGGCGCTTATCGTGAGCTTAGGTAAAATCGTGCGCGAGGTCGACAGCCCCGGCCTGCACCTCAAGGTGCCATTCCTGCATCAGGTGGTGATGCTCGACAAGCGCATTCTGGAAACCGACAGCCCCGCCGAAGAGGTGCAAACGCTCGATAAAGAGCGCGTGGTGGTCGATAGCTTCACGCGCTGGCGCATCGCCGATGCCGGGCAGTTTTACGTCTCGGTGCGCAGCGTGGGTATTGCGCAAACTCGGCTGGATACCATCGTCAACAGCGCCCTGCGCGAAGAGGTGGCCATGGTCCGCCTGGCCGAGTTGGTTGATAGCAAACGCGCCTTCGTGATGGGCCGCACCGTGGCCCGCGTGAAGAGCGAAGCGCGCAAAATGGGTATCAGCGTGGTCGATGTGCGCTTGAAACGTGCCGACCTGCCCGAATCGAACAGCGAAGCCGTGTTCCGTCGTATGCGGGCCGAGCGCGAGAAGGAAGCCCGCCAACTGCGCGCCCAAGGGGAAGAAGAAGCCGCCAAAATCCGTGCCGAAGCCGAAAAGCAGCGCACCATTTTGTTGGCCAACGCCACGCGCGATAGCCAAAAACTGCGCGGGGAGGGCGATGCCAAAGCCATCCGCATCACCGGCGAAGCCTTTAGCCGCGATGCCGAGTTCTACAAACTTACGCGCAGTCTGGAAACGTATAAAAATGTCCTTACCCCCAGCAGCACGCTTATGGTGATAGACCCCTCGGTCAACCTGTTGGATAAATTGGTAAACCCTTAAAGCTTGGCCGCGCGCACCCGGGTGGGGCGCGCGTAAGGCAAACGTAAGCCCATGCCTTGCACCGCGCGTGTAAGGGGGTAGACTGGTGGCTCGAGCAAGGGAGGGTCTGTCCGTGAAGACGTCTGTCAAAACATGGTTTTTCGTAGGGGTATGTGCGCTCTTTGGGGCGTGGATGGCACCACAGCCAACCGTGGCGCAAACGGTGGTCGACTACGCCGATTTGGTCGAACGGCTGAACCCGGCGGTGGTGAATATCGCCACCAAAACCAAACCCCGGCGCGTTAGCTCCGAAGGGGCGCAGCTGCCCTTTGGCCCCGAGGGCAACCCCTTTGCCGGCACGCCGTTCGAGGGTTTTTTCGATGAATTCAACCGCGGTTTTTCCCGTGGCTTTGGCGATATGATGACCCTGCCGCAGCAAAGCCTCGGCACGGGTGTGCTTATCAGCACCGATGGCTATGTTGTCACCAACAACCACGTGGTGGAAAACGCCGATGAGATTGTGGTGAAGCTGAATAACAACAGGCACGATTTCCCCGCCAAGGTCATCGGCCGCGATGAAAAAACCGACCTGGCGCTCCTCAAAATAAACGCCACACAAACCCTTCCCGCCGCATCGCTGGGCGATAGCGCGCGGCTGCGCGTGGGCGAAGCCACGCTGGCCATCGGCAACCCGTTTGGCTTGGGCGGCACGGTCACCAGCGGCATTGTCTCGGCGTTGGGGCGCAACATCGGCCAGGGCCCGTATGACGATTTTATCCAAACCGATGCCGCCATCAACCCCGGCAACAGCGGCGGCCCCCTGTTTAATGCCAAGGGCGAGGTGATAGGTATCAACAGCGCCATTTTCACGCGTTCCGGCGGCAGCAACGGCATTGGCTTTGCCATTCCGGTCAACACGGTGAAGCAGGTGGTCGAGCAGCTGAAGCAATACGGCCGCACCAAGCGCGCCATGTTAGGCGTGCGCATTCAACCGCTTACCTCAAGCTTGGCCGAATCGCTGGGGCTCAAGGATGACAGGGGGGCCCTGGTTGCCGAAGTCACAGCGGGCACACCGGCGGCCAAGGCGGGCATCCGCAGTGGCGATGTTATCACCAGCTTCAACGGCCAACCGGTGAACGAGGCGAACGACCTGCCCAAACGCGTGGCCGCCACCCCCATTGGCACGCGGGTGAAGGTGGGGTTGGTGCGGGGTGGTAAGGCCATGCAGGTGCAGGCCACGGTGGCCGAACAAGAGCCCGACGAGGTCGCCTCAACAGCCCCCGAAAAGGCCGAGGCCGGGGTAACTCAGCTGGAAACGACGCATGTAGGGCTGGCGGTGCAGGGGCTTAATGCGCAGTTGCGGAACCAGTTGAATGTGCCCGATACGGTGGTGGGCGGGCTGGTGGTGGCCACGGCGCAGCCGGGTGGGGCGGCCTCAGAGGCGGGGCTGAAACGTGGCGATGTCATTGCCGAGGCCGATTGGCGCCCCGTGCGCGATATCAGCAGCTTGCGCAGCGCAATAACCAAGCGTGCAGGCCAAACGGTGCTCTTGCGCGTGTGGCGCGAGGGCGGGTTTATGTTCATCAGCCTCCCCGTGCCCAAGGCCTAGAAAACCAAAAAACCCCGGCTAGGCCGGGGTTTTTTGGGGTTAGGGGGTTAGGCGTGCGGTTGGTCTACCTGCACGGTCAAACCCATTTGCACCAGTATCTGCGCACCGGCAGCATTGCTGTAGGTGGCGAAGTCGGTGCCGTTTTGGTTTACGGTGGCGCCCTGGGTCAGGTCGCCATGCAGCACCACGGTGTCCACGGCGTCGCCGGTTACCATCAGCATGTGTTGGCTGTTCATGTCCAGCACATCGTTCAGGTTCAGGCGCAGCACATCAGAGCCACCGTTAGCCATGTCCACGGCATCCACGTTGGTCAGGCGGAAGTCCTCACCTACGTTCAGCGTGGCACTGGGGGCCATCACGTCCAGCGTGTCGTAACCGGCGGCGCCACCGTCATAGAGGTGGGCCGAGCTGTTATACACCAGCACATCGTTGGCGGTGCTGCCGTGCAGTTCACCCGTGTTTTCGTTGGTGAAGAAGATATCACCAATCATGCGGGTGGTCCCGTCGGTCATGGTCACGGTGCCTTGCAGGGGCATATAGCCGTCGGCATACACAACGTGGGTTTCGGTGGTGGCCAGCGCAATGCTCTTCACGCCCATAGCGTCCAGAGTATAGAGCTCGGGGGCTTGGCTTACCCCATCGCCGTTGGCATCAAGCCACAGCTGAAGGGTGTGCCAGCCGGTATCGTGGGCATTCACAAAGCCGTCGGCGTTGCTGTCCATGCGTTGGGCCAGGTCGGTGAAGCCGTCGGGCGCGCCGTGGCCGGTGCCGAACAGTTCACCTACACCGTCAACCAGGCCGTTGCCATTGGCGTCTTGCACCAGAATGGCTTCGCGGGCGCCAAACCAAGCGGTTTGTTCGGCTTTGCCATCACCCGAGATATCAAACACGGCGCGGCTTTGGGCCAGGCTGGTGGCGTGCAGGCCGTCGCCATCAAGGTCGATGGCCAGCGGGCAACCCCGTCCACCACCACCACCACCACCCGAAGGAGGAGGCGGAGGGGGAGGAGGCGGCGGCGGCGGTGGAGGCGGCG
>CANHVX010000090.1 GCA_947464215.1 Pseudomonadaceae bacterium
CCGGGTTTGAATTCCGGGTGGCGACGCATTTGATTACGAACTTCCATTTGCCCGGCAGCAGCCTATTGATGCTGGTGGGGGCGTTTATTGGGGAAGCGGAGCTGGCGGCGGTGTATGACCATGCGGTGGCGCAGCGGTTCCGCTTTTACAGTTTTGGTGACACCAGTTTCTTGACACGGAAAGGCTACCACGATGGCGTTGCAATTTGAGCTTTTGAAAACCCACGGAAGTGCCCGCCGGGGGCGCCTGACCACCGCCCATGGGGTGGTGGAAACACCGATTTTTATGCCGGTGGGCACCGTGGGCACCGTGAAAGCCATGCGCCCCGACCTGCTGAAGACGGAATTGGGCGCGCAGATTATTCTGGGCAACACCTACCACCTCTTCCTGCGGCCCGGGCATGAGCTGGTGGCCAAAATGGGCGGCCTGCAACGCTTTGCCAACTGGGATGGGCCGATTTTGACGGACAGCGGGGGGTTCCAGGTGTTCTCGCTGGCCAAGTTACGCACGCTGACGGAGGATGGGGTGACCTTCCAGAGCCCCCTTGATGGCGCCAAACACCACCTGACGCCGGAGCTTTCCACACACATCCAGCATGCGCTGAATGCCAACATTACCATGTGCTTTGACGAGTGCACGCCGCACCCCGCCACCCATACCCAAGCGGCCGAAAGCATGCGGCTTTCCATGCGGTGGGCCCGCCGCAGCCGCGACGCCTTTGTGGACCGGCCGGGGTTTGGGCAGTTTGGCATCCAGCAGGGGAGCCTCTACCCCGATTTGCGGGCGGAAAGCACGGCGAAGCTGGTGGAGATTGGGTTTGACGGCTACGCCATTGGTGGTTTGGCGGTGGGGGAAACGCCGGACGAGCTGCATGAGGCTATCCCCATGGCGGCGAGCCTGCTGCCGACCGATAAACCACGGTATTTGATGGGCGTGGGCTACCCTTCTGATATGGTGAAAGCCGTGCTGGCGGGGGTGGATATGTTTGACTGCGTGCTGCCGACCCGCAATGCGCGCAACGGCATGGCGTTTATCCGCGATGCCGAGCGGGGCGGTGTGCTGAAAATTGGCCATGCGGAGCACAAGGCCTCGGACCTGCCGCTGGACCCCACCTGCACCTGCCACACGTGCGCCCACTACACCCGCGCCTACGTGCACCACGTGCACAAGGAAGACGAAATTTTGGGCCATATGCTGATGACCCACCACAACCTGGCGCATTACTTAACCTTGATGGCTGACATGCGCGCGGCGCTGGATGCGGGAACGGTGGAGAATTTTGCACGTGAGGTGCTGCCGCTTATCCGTTAAATGCACAACGCGCCCTTCCGTGGGGAAGGGTGCGTGTGGACGGGGGTATCAATAGCCGTCGTCATAATAGCGATGACGGTTATTGTGCGGCTGGTTGGCGATAATCGCCCCCAGCGCGAGGCCCATGATGGCCCCGACGGCGGCGGCGCCGTCGTTTGTGTTGCGGCTATGGCGGTGATGGCGTTGGGGCTGCTCTTCGTAGTCGCCATACTGCCGATTGTTGTTCCAGCCGCCATAGTCGGGGCAGCCGGGCTGCCACTGCTGTTCGCAGGTGGGGCAGATGGTGATTTCCCGCCCCCAGTTATCCCAGGCCTGATAGCAGGCGTTGCGGTTGCGCCAGCCGCCGGCATCGGCCGGTGCGGCGGCCAGCAGGGCCAGGGTGAGGGCGATGATGGCGGTGAGGGCGTGCAGGATTTTCATGGTGGTGGCCCCTCCTTGGGGCGGTTAAGTTGTAAACGGGAAGGCACTTTAGATTTCATGATGTTAGGGGAAAAGTGGCCAAAACACAAGCCCCTCTCGCCCGCCTAAGGCGGTGAGAGGGGCTGTGGGGGCCGCGAAACCCTTTTACGGGGCGGACCAGGCGCTGCCATCGGGCAGGAAGTAGGCTCTGTTGTTCTTGGCCGTGTAGGCGATGGCCGCGAACCCGGTGCCCGGAGGGCCTTCGCTCAGCCACAGGGTGGCCGAGCAGGTGCGGCCGTTGGGCAGCCGGAGCGTGCCCGAAACCGGCATGTAGAGCATTTGGAGTTTACCGGAATCGATAAATTCCATCTGCTTGGGGCCGGCTGGGCAGGGGGCTGCCCAGGCTGCGGTTGCGGTGAGGGTGAGGAGAAGGCTAACGGCGAGGGATTTCAACATGGCGGGTTCCTTAGTTGAGGCCATAGGTGATGTCGAAATTGCTGGGGAGCTGGTATATGTTGCCGTCATCGCCAAGGTAGGCGATGGGAGAGGGATTGCCCTGTTGATACCAGATCGTGGCTTTGCACTGATGGCCATCGGGGGTGAGAAGCCAGCCATCGGCTTCTTTGAAGTGCGACAAGATATCGAAGTTGAGCATGCGGAGAGCGTCGGCTGCTGGGCCAGTGGGGGAGGTGCAGGCCGGAAGGGCCAGCGCCGGCCAGGTGGTGGCGAGCAGGACGACGATTGCAAGATGTGTTTTCATGGCATGGGTCTCTTTTGTTGCGCCGCTTCATGTGGCGCGAGGGGTAAGGAGGGAGGCTGTAGGGGGTATTCAGGTTGAGTAATGGCCCGAGGATATCGGGCTTAGGGGAGGAGCCGACGCAGCTTGGGGCCGCGGCGGGGAGGGTTTTCAGCTACGGGGGCTGAGGTGTGAACGGTGAGGTGAAGGATTTAATACTCGTAGGGTGGATCCACCCACCAGATACCTTGGTTGTCGAGATAGGCAAGCCGGTATGAACCATACTCTTTGTAATAACAGTAGCTTGTTTTGAAGTAGAGGGTTGAGAGGTCGTTGAAGCTGATATACTCGAACTTGATTTTGCATCCCTGAGGAGGGCGATTCCCCGGTGTGGGGCGCATCCTGAGGAAAGCTTGCTCGTCAAGATCTTTGTATTCTGGGTAGTCATAGAGTTCTTGCGGTGGTGGTGGGGCTTCGTCGATAAATTTATCGGGGACGTAATCCGCCTGAGCCGGAGCGCCAAGAACGAGGAGAGTGTAGAGAGAGAACAGAACCGCATGCGCGGAGAGTTTAGACATATCAAACCTCGGGGGGTTGGGCCGGCGTGGACAACGCGTGGGCCTAAGGGGAGGGGATGCCAGAACGGGAACCGGGACGGGCCCGGGATGTTATTATTTTTATTTCCGAAATCGAGACTAAGCTTTTGTATACGGATTGTCAAGGGGGGGAATGAGGATCAAGACCTTACCTGAGGGGGAGCCTGAAAACCGTTTGTGCTTGCAAGATGGGTGGGATTCGGCCAAATTAGGCGCCATGTTCAGCAACCTAAACCCCAAGCTCATTGCCATCTGGGCGGCCCTTTTTGTGGGCATACTTTTGGCTGTCGGCACCTTCAGCGGCGGCGCGCCCTCGACCGCCGGGATGATCAGCTATGCCGAATTCCTCAACCGCACGGAGGCCGGGCAGTTCCGGAAGGTGGAAATTGACGGCGCAACGTTGGTGGGGCATTTTGAAAATGCAAGCAAAGTTAAGGCTTTAGCGCCTAACGACCCCGACCTGATTGCCACCCTAAGGGCCAAAAAAGTGGACATTGTGGTGGTGCCGCCCCGCGATATGAACCCGATTCTGACCGTATTGCTGGGATGGGCGCCGTGGCTGTTGTTTATTGTGATTTGGATTTATTTTATGCGCCAAATGCAACCCGGCGGCAAAGGTGGAGCCGGTGGCGGGCCCTTTGGCTTTGGCAAGGCGCGCATCAACGTGCAAAGCGAAAGCAAGGTGAAAACCACCTTTGCCGATGTGGCCGGTGTGGAAGAAGCCAAGCAAGAGCTTGAAGAAATTGTAGAATTTTTGAAAGACCCCAATAAATTCCAGCGTTTGGGCGGGCGGATACCCAAGGGCGTGCTGCTTTCGGGCAGCCCAGGAACGGGTAAAACGTTGCTGGCCAAGGCCGTGGCGGGCGAGGCGGGCGTGCCGTTCTTCAGCA
>CANHVX010000091.1 GCA_947464215.1 Pseudomonadaceae bacterium
GACCGGATTGTTTCGACCAGTGCTAACATTGTAGTGGGGAATGGCGGGACGATTAGTTTGACCACGGGTGGGGTGAGCGGCACGGCCTATTTTGACACGGTGGGGCGGCTGGTGGTGCCGGGGATTTCGACCACGGGGGTTATCAGCACGACCGCCCTGACGGTGAACGGCGTGGCGATTACGGGCAGTGGTGTAGACGACGTGCCGGCGGCGTTTGATTTTACCAATGTGGTGAGTGCGTCGCTGGCGACATCGGTGTCGTCGAACATCATTACGCTGAGTGGGCTTGGCACGGTGCCGGTGATGGCGGTGACGGGGGGGATTTCCAGCACGCGCATCAGTGTGAATGGCGGCGCATTGGTGCGGCAAGCGGTGGTGGGACAGGGACAGACGGTGCAGGCGTGGGTGAGCTCGTCGGCGGTGACCAACTCGACAACGGTGTCGTTTATTACCATTGGGAGTGTTTCGGATACGTGGGCGGTGACGTCTTTCGGTTGCCCGGGTGGTTGGACTTTGTGGAATGGGAAATGTTATATTTTTAATGCGACAACACGCACCTACGCTGCTGCGCGGACGTATTGCCAGGGGCTTACGGCGGGCGCGGATTTGGCGATTCCGGATTCGGCGGCGGAAAATACGTTTTTGTCGGGATTTAGTGTTTCCTCTTGGCTTGGTCTTGATGATATTGCTGTCGAAGGAACTTTCCGGACTGTATTGGGAGCCTTGCCTGTCTATACGAACTGGGCGAGTGGGGAGCCGAATAACGCTGGAGGAACCCAAGATTGTGCCATATTCTATGGTTCGGCCCAATGGGATGATGAGACATGCACGGCTTTAAGGTCGGCACTTTGTGAGCGGTAGGGCTTAAGGGGCAGGGTGGTGGATTTTAGCGGGGGGCGGCGGCGCGGGTGAGCCTATCGGCCACTGCGAGGCCGAGGCCGTGGGTGGGGAGAGGCACCACGGCGATGGCGGTGGGATTGCGGCTATCAAGTTCGCGCAGGGCGGCAAAGAGGTTGCTGGCAGCCTCGGTGATATCGGCCGTGGGGGAGAGATTGATGGACGGTGCGGACGCAAGGGCGGGGTTGTGCGTGCCAAAGGTGAGCCAGGCGTTGCCCGCTTCGTGCTGCGTGGCATTGAGCCGCACCGGCGCCCGGGGGGCATAGTGGCTGGCCAGTTGGCCCGGGGCCAGCGGTGAGGTGGGCGAAAGCGGGGTGTGGGGGGCCAGTGTGAGGCCGCGTGCGGCGATGGCCTCGGGCGTGATGGCGCCGGGGCGCAGCAGGGTGAGGGTGGTGTTCAGCGTGCTGATAATGGTGCTTTCGATGCCCACGGGGCTGGGGCCGGCGGGGAGAATGGGCACCTCGGTGCCGAAATCGGCTTCGATATGGGCGGGGAGCGTGGCCGACACCTGCCCGGAGCGGTTGGCGGAGGGGGCGGCGAGGGGGCAGCCACAGGCGGCCAGAAGTTCCTGTGCAACCGGATGCGCGGGCACCCGCAGGCCAACGGTGGCCAGCCCCGCCCGTGCCAGGGGGCTGATGGTGGTGCCGATATAGGGCACCACCAAAGTGAGCGGGCCGGGCCAAAAGGCTTCGGCCAGCTGCTGCGCGGCGGGGGAAAAGGCGCCGAGTTCGGTGGCCGCTTGATAGCTGGGCACGTGGATAATGAGCGGATTGAACGCGGGGCGGCCTTTGGTGGCATAGATGCGGGCCACGGCGGTGGTATTGGTGGCATCGGCCGCCAGGCCATAGACCGTTTCGGTGGGCATGGCGACCAGTTGGCCCTGCCGAAGCAGGTGCGCAGCGTGGGCGATGGCGGCGGGGGTGGACATGGTGCCCTATGTAGGCGGTTTTGGCCCCCAACGCAAGCTGCCCCCTGCGGGGGCAGGGGGCAGCTTGGTTTACTCGTAGACGATGCAGTCGGGCTCGTCGAAGCCGTCGGGCTCATCGTCCACCGGTACGGTGGCGGCGAAAAACCCTTGCGAGCCCCCCTTTAGGAAGGCGTGGTAGGCCTCCTGCACGTCGGGGGGTTGGCGGGCGATGATCGACTCGCCCGCCTTCTTGAGGATGCTGGATATGAGGGTATCCAGCGGTTTCCAGTTGTCGTTTTCAGGTGTGTTCACGGATTTTCTCCTACCGAGTGAGAGGGGGTTTGCGGAGGCTAGAGGCGGCCTTGAGGGCCCGTGGGCCCGGCTTTTGGACAGCCGGTTGCTGGGCCCGTTTGAACGGGCTGCGGAATTGGGTTTTCCGCTGCTGTTCTGTGAGCGGGGCCACGTCGCGCCAGAACGCGGCACGGTCTTTGATGCCCAGACCTTCCACCCAGCGCGGGCTGAAGGGGTTGGGGCCCCAGAACACGGGGTATTTTTGGCCAAGCTCGGCGTATAAACCGAGTTTGTGGACCAAAAAGCCCAGCGTTTGCGGGCCTGCCAGCAGCAGCATGAACAGCGGCTCGGCCAGGGTGGCCTTGCGCGGCTCTTGCCAGAAGTAGGGCATCAGTTTGCCCAGTTCTGTGCGGGCGCTGCGGATGGCGCTGGCGAGGGCCTCCTTGGCCGCGGGCACCTGGAGGGGGCTGGTGCCGTTGCGGTTGAGCTGGGTGACATCGGCCTGGACGGCCTGGGTGAGGCGCGCCTCGTGCCGGATGACCTCGTCGAGGGCGTTCAGCACCTGGTGCATGCCCCGCCAGTTGGCTTTATAGGCCATACTGTGCAGGTAGCGCAGGTAGTTCTGCAACGCCTGGCGCTGGTTCTCCACGCTCCATACCGGGACGGTGGTGGGGGTGAAATGCGGCAGGATGCTCTCCAGCCGGGTGGGCCGTTTGGTGAGCTGCTTGGTTAGTTTTTGGGCCAGTTTGGGGCTGGCTTGGAGCGGCAGTTTGCCGTTAAAAAGGTCGTTCATTTGTGGCAACCTCTTGAAAAAAGGTATGATGATTACCTGTGTGATAGGGCTTCTGGCGCGATTTGGCAAGTTGGGGTAGGGTGCCGCCATGCCGTTGTTCCAACCCGCCTTCTCGTTCCAGCCCGCTGGGGACCAGCCGCGGGCCATTGCCGATTTGTGCCGCTTTTTGGGCGACGACCAGCGCCGCGACAGTGTTTTGCTGGGGGTGACCGGCAGCGGCAAGACCTTCACCATGGCCAATGTGATTGCCACCCTGGGCCGTCCGGCGCTGATTTTGGCCCACAACAAAACGTTGGCGGCGCAGCTTTACGAGGAATTCAAGAGCTTCTTTCCCACCCATGCGGTGGAGTATTTTGTGAGCTATTATGATTACTATCAGCCCGAAGCCTACGTGCCGCGCAGCGACACCTATATTGAGAAAACCGCCCAGGTAAACGAACAGATTGACCGCCTGCGCCACAGCGCCACCCGCGCCCTGCTGGAGCGCCGCGACGTGATTGTGGTGGCGAGTGTGAGCTGCATCTACGGCATTGGGGCGCGTGAAAACTATGCGGATATGATTATCCCGCTGGCCAAAGGCGACACCGTGGAGCGCGAAGGCCTGCTGCGCCGTCTGGCCGAGCTGCAATATACCCGCAACGATGTGGCGCTGGCGCGGGGGAATTTTTCGGCCAAGGGGGAGGTGGTGAGCATCTTCCCCAGCCACCTGGAGGATGAAGCGTGGCGCGTGGTGCTGTGGGGGGATGAGATTGAGCGCATTGAGCGCTACGACGCCCTGACCGGTGAGCGGTTGGGGGTGGTGGATGATGTGCTGATTTACCCCAACAGCCACTATGTGACGCCCAAGCCTGCCCTTCACCGCGCGATGCAGGCTATTAAAGCCGAACTGAAAGACCGCCTTGCCGCCTTGACTGCGGACGGCAAACTTCTGGAAGAGCAGCGCTTGCGCGAGCGCACTACCTTTGACCTTGAAATGCTGGGCGCGGCCGGCTTTTGCAACGGCATTGAAAATTA
>CANHVX010000092.1 GCA_947464215.1 Pseudomonadaceae bacterium
CACCACAGCCAGCTGCTGGGTGCTTTGCACGTTGAAGGGGTGCCCGGCCAACGCCACAATCTCCTGCTCAAGGCGGGCCATCTCCGCTGCCATGCGGGCACTCAGGCGGTTCAGCAGCGGGATATCCACCCGCACCCCCCGCGCTTCCATCGCCACAATCACCGGCAACAGCGGCCGTTCGAGTGTCTCATAAACCGCCCGCGGCCCCTCCACCCCACCCAAGGCAGAAAGGGCCTCATAAATCCGCCAGCAGGCGTCGGCATCTTCGGCGGCATAGGCCACGGCGGTGTCTAAGGGCACGGCGTCAAAGGTCAGCTGGGCTTTGCCGCTGCCCACCACGTCTTTGTAGGCAATCATCGTGTGGCCCAGCAAGGCCTTGGTCACGGCATCCAACCCATGCCCGCCGCGGCTGGGCTGGAGGCATGCGCTCATCAGCAACGTGTCCTCGTAGGGGGCTATCAGGCCTCCCAACGCGGCCTCTCCCCCCACATCGGCCAACGGCATAAGGCCTAAATACCGCGCCAGTACCTGCCAGTCATACTTCAGGTTATGGCCCATTTTCACCACGGTGGGGTCAGCCAGCAGGGCGCGCAGGCCCTCCCGCACATCCAGCCCCTCCACGCCATGGGGGCCGGGGGGGGTAGAAGCCCCAAACAGGTCACCACTGGCCGCCACCGCATGCACAGCCTTCACCGGCACATAGCAGGCCTTCCCCGCCCCCACACACAGCGAAATCCCCACCAGCCGCGCCTCCAAAGGGTTGAGGCTGGTGGTTTCCGTATCAATCGCCACCCGCCCCACCCGACGGGCTTCCGCCAACCACCACGCCCACCGCTCAGGGGTCAGCACCGCCTCATAATTCCCCCACGCTTCGGCAGGGGCCGCAGGGCTATCTTTCACGGCGACCGGGGCTAAACGGAGGGTATCAAAGCGGTCATTTTCCCCGCGGGAAGGGGGCGGCGGGGTAGGGCGGGTTTCCAGCCGCCGCGCCAGCGTTCCAAATTCCAATTCGTTGCGCAAATATTCCGCCGCCTGGTGCAGCGCCGGGTGGAAGCCCCACCCCGTCTTATCCAGCACCACATCATCCTTTAGGCGCGCCAAGTCACGGCTCAAAAAGGCGTTGTTGCGCTCCGCCACCAGCTTGTCGCGTAGCGTCGCGCGGCTCACCGCGTCAAGGTTGGCATACAGGTTTTCCAGCGTGCCAAATTGCCCAATCAGCTCCCCCGCCGTCTTGGGCCCCACCCCTTTTATGCCGGGGATATTATCACTGCTGTCGCCCATCAACCCTTGCACCTCGGCCACTTGGGCCGGCGGCACGCCAAACTTATCAACACTCGCTTGCGGGCCAGATATTTTATCTTGCAACGTGTCCACCAAGCGCACCGTCACGGGGCAATCCGGGGTCCCGTCGCGCACCAACTGCAACAAGTCTTTGTCCGAGGTCACGATGCTGATGGTCACCGCCTCCCCCCCCACAACAGCTTCACGCACCGCCTCACGCACCGCACTCGCAATCAAATCATCGGCTTCCACCCCCGCTTGGCGCAGCAACGGCAACCCAAACGCCGCCACCAAGGGCTCAAGGTAAGGCAGTTGCCGCACCAGCGCCTCATCGGGGGCGTCGCGGTTGGCCTTGTAGGCCGGGTAAAGCGCATGCCGCCAGTTGGGGCCCTTGCTGTCCAGCACCATCACGCACTGGTCGGGCGTCAGGTCGGTCACCACCTTCACCAACATCTGGGAAAAACCGAATAACGCATTCACCGGCAACCCATCGCGGGCCCGGGTCAGCCCCCGCACGGCATGGTAGGCACGGAACACAAACCCCATCCCATCAATCAACACCAAATGCCGCATCGGTTGGCTCATCATAAAAAACCCCTATTTCCCCACACAAAATGTCGAAAACACCACATCCAGCACATCTTCCGTGCCGGTGCGGCCGGTCACGGTGCCAATGGCGGCCGCGGCCTCGCGCAATTCATGGGCTACCAGCTCGGCCACGGTGCCCTCCCCATCGGCGCGGCCCAATAACATCAACGCCTGCCCCACCATGCGGCTGGCGTCAGCCACGGCGTCGCGGTGGCGCGCACGGGTCAGGTGGGCGGCATCGGTGGCACCGGCGGCCACACTGGCCACCAGGCGGCCCAACAGGGGCAGCAGGCGGGCCAACACACGGTCATCGGTCAAATTCAGGGCCAGCGCGGGGTAATCTGCGTCACCCACCGTCACTTTGCTCGGCAAGTCCATGGCCAGCACGTCGGCGTGGGAAAACACCACCACCCCACACCCGGGCTTCAAAAAGTCTCCCAACGCATCGCGCCAGTCCGGCACCGCCGGGCGCCGCCCCAACATGGCCTTCACGCCACGGCTGCTCTGCCGCAGGGCCTCTTCCTCACGCCCATCTACCACCACCACACACAGGTCGGCGGCAAGGGCGGCGGCGCGGGCACGGCGCACCCCTTCGGCCTCAATAGCATCCGCGGTGGCCCGTAAACCGGCGGTGTCCGCCACCTCCACGGGGTAGCCACCAATGTCCAACCAGCGGCTCACCACATCCCGGGTGGTGCCCGCGGTCGGGCTCACAATGGCCACCGCCCGCCCGGCCAGAGCATTCAAAAGCGTGCTTTTGCCCGCATTGGGGGCACCCACAATGGCCATATTCACCCCGTCGCGCACGCGGCGCCCGGCCTCATCGGCCAGGGCGTGGCTCCATTGGTCCAGCAGGGTGCGCATGCCGGCGGCCAGTTCGGGGGCAGCCAACACCTCCAGCTCTTCGTCGGGGAAGTCAATTGCCGCCTCCACCTGCGCCAAAAGCATCAGCACCTGCCGCCGCCAGCTTTCAAAACGCTCGCCCAAGGCGCCATTCAGTTGCCGGAGCGCCTGCTTGCGCTGCGCTTCCGTGTCGGCCGCAATCAAATCGGCCAGCCCTTCGGCCGCGGTCAGGTCCATTTTGCCGTTAAGCACCGCGCGGCGCGTAAATTCCCCTGGCAACGCTTGGCGCGCACCGGCCGCCAAACAGGCCTGCAACACGGCACTCACCACGGCAGGCCCGCCATGGGTGTGCAACTCCACCACATCCTCGCCGGTAAAGCTGGCAGGCCCCACAAATCCCACGCCAAGGGCATCATCCAGCACCTCACCCGCGTCATTCACGGCATGTCCCCATACCATGTGGCGGGGGGAAGCTTGGGCAAGGGCTGGCAAAATCTGCCGCCCAATCCGCCACGCATCGGGCCCACTCAACCGGATAACCGCCACTCCGGCCGGTAAGCGTGCGGTGGCCACCGCGGCAATCGTGTCACCCTCACGGTAAGAGTTTTGCAGACGTGTCATGCAGGCACCTTAACACAGGTGGCCGAACGCGCTAAGCTGCAACTATGTCTTTCGTGCGCAAAATTCTTACCAATTCTGGCGTCCACTGGGTGGGGGCTGGCGCGGTGGTGGCGGTGGCCGCCGCCATCATCTGGCATGGGCCGCAGGGGGGTAAACTGGCCCCGATGCCACACCCTATCCCCTTGCCGCAGGTGCCGTCTGTCAGCGCCGAACTCTCCCCCCCTCGCAGCATGGTCACGGCCGAACCCATGGCGCCTGAAACAGCGGCGCCAGTCATGCCTGTCACCCCCCAACCGGCTGAAGGCTTTCATCCCACGCAAGCCAAACTGGGCTCGGCCCTGGCATTGTTGGTGTCCAGCTGGGCCGAAGGCGGGGTGCTGCCGCGCCAATTGGCCAACACGGTGGCCGAGCTGGCGGCGCAAAGCGGTGTTCCCGCCGTCGCCGAGGCCGCGCTGGCCCTGCGCAGCGCCACCCCACGGGAAGGCCCGGTCACCCAAAACCTTCTCCTTATCGAGGCCAGCCGCGTGCTTGCCCTCCCCG
>CANHVX010000093.1 GCA_947464215.1 Pseudomonadaceae bacterium
CGCAGTTTGAGCATACGCGTGGTGGCATCTGCGAGGGGTTCCAGCACAAGAGTCGGGATATTATTCCGGTTTGGGCGCAGGATAATGGCCCCCGTTGTCGATGATGTTTCCAACATATACGGGCCTGCACCGGCGGACGTTTGCGTGGGGTCGGCGATTGGAATTTCCGTGAGCATGCCTAGAAATGTTTGGGTTGGGCTTGGTAACGCAAATTCCACCACATGAGGCTCTGGCACCGTTATACTTATATGTTTCAAACGGCTGGATACAGGACTGCGGGCATTGTTCTGGATATTTTCCAGCCACGCTTTTACCGCCTGTGCGGTCAGAGGCTGTCCATTGGTGAACGTTTTCCCTACGGGTAACTGGCATTTTACTTTGACCAATGATTCCGCCATGCACGATTTTGCAACCAAACCAACAGGTTTATAGCTTTTATCCCACTGCAAAAGCGCGGGATGCGTGAGTTGGATGATGCGTGCACTGGCCGCATCGGCTGCAAGTGCCGGATCGGTTGTTTTGGCTGGCGTTGCCACGGCAATACGAATGATATCATTATCTTGAGCGCGTGATTGTGATAGAAGTGACACGGCAAATATCAGAATGATGCCAAGAAAGCAGGCGGGGTGCTGGCAAAACGTCTTCATGCCCGTTAGCTTATCAGCACAATGACACGTTGGCAAAATGCACTTTTCGTCTTGGCGGCCACAACACCGTTGGCCCTGCCTGTGGTTGTTCATGCCCAAACCATTGGTTGGATGGACCGCATGTTCACCTTCCGCGAAGAACAGAAACCCCTTGTTTCTCCAAGGAAAAATGTGGCGCCAACCTACGCCCTTCAGCCTTCCTACAGCCCGGCCGACCATGCGGAATGGTCGGCGTTTTACTCGCGCCCCGACCTGGTGGCCCAAGATTATATGGTTGGCAGCGCCAGCAAAGTGATGCGCGCAGGCGGCCAAAACGAAGAAAATTATGAAGGATATTCAAGCATTTCCGAGCGTGCACGCCGCAATGCTGAGGCCGCACGCGAACCCAATATTGCCATTGGCGAACCCGGCGACAGCCTGGGCATGTATGACGGCCAGGTTGGCCGCAAAACACAGATCGGCGACGCTATTAATGACTGGAAAAACTCTTCTAAATCAACCATTTCCAGCAGGCCGGGTGACTTTGATTTCGAAGTTCCCTCCGCACGGACCGGCGGACAGGCCGGGGATGGCGATATTCTGGCGGAAACGGCCCCCAAGTTTGGCGGGAAATCGACCCCATCCACCCAAAATTTGCCAACACGATCAACAGCTTCGTCTATGGACCCGGATGGCCCCTACCGCGCGTTTAATGACGCGGGCGAGGTGACGCGTTACCAGGTTCAACGCGGCGACACTTTGGGAAATATTTCAGCAAAACCAAATATTTACAACGATGCCAGCTTATGGCCGCTGATCTACAGTGCCAACCGCAAGGTGATCGGGCGCAATCCGCATGCGCTTAAGACTGACCAAAGCCTTGATATACCGAGAGATTTCACACCTGCACAGGCCAAAGCTGCCCGCGCACGCGCTGGTTCGCGTTAGACCGTTTTTCTTATTTTTTGCGGCGCTGGGTGCCGTTTTGGGGTGTTTTTGCGGCGGCTAAGGGTGCTGGCGGGGTGCTAACGCGGCGCCCGTTGCCGCTTGGGTGGCGCTGGTTGCCGCTTTGGTGCCGCTTGCAGGTTGGGAGAGGGGGGCGTGGCCGTGGGGGGGTATATTATGTATACAACCACTATGGGGGGGTGTGGTGGATGGGGCTGGGGTGAGAGGTGGGTTATGGAGCGTTGGTGGTTGTTCGGGGGGATGGGTGAGGTGGATATAGGGGGCGATGGGAGTGATGGGGGTGGTGGGGTGTCGGGGGGTGTGGGGGCTGGGGTGAGAGGTGGGTGATGGGGCGTTGGTGGTTGTTCGGGGGGATGGTTCGGAGGTAGCACTTCGCTGCTGATTGTTGGGAGTGGGGGGCGTGGCGGTGGGGGGGGCATATTATGTATACATCGAATGAGGTGAAAAGGGGAAGCGTTGGGCAACGGCGGTGGGGGATTCGGGTTATCGGGGAATTGGGCTTCGGGGACCCGATTGCTTCGTCGGGGTTGGGCTTTTGGCTTCGTTTCTTGATGGGCTCTCCTCGCAATGACGGTAGGGAGGCGGGTTGTCGGGTTCGGGTTGTCGGGTTATCGGGGAATTGGGCTTCGGGGGCCCTATTGCTTCGTCGATTGGAGGTTTTTGGCTTCGTTTCTTGATGGGCTCTCCTCGCAATGATGGTAGGGAGGCGGGTTGTCGGGTTCGGGTTGTCGGGGATGGTGGCTTCGCCGCTTGGTGGGTGGTTCGCTCGGGATTGCTTCGTCGGTTTTTTGCTTTTGGCTTTTGGGAACATGGGTTCTCCTCGCAATGACCCTTTCGGGGGGGGGAGAGAAATATTATCGAAAATTGCGAAAAATGGGTTTTAGCCCTACTAAAAACAAGAAATCACAACGCTCCCAGCTGCTCCGGCCGAGCCGTTTGTGCCACCATTTATGGCCCTGGCACCCGCTGTGCCCCCTGTGCCCACGATGATGGTAATACTCGAGCCAATCGTAGGGGATCCTGCTGATACATTGCTCCAGGAACGTATTGCCATCCCAGGGTATCCGCCACGCGTTGGCACGAGATAAGGGCCATTCAGAATGACTGAATTTGTCCCCGCAAAACCTGTTGGATAATTATAATCAACGGTATTAGTGCTCCCTCCGGTAGCATAACCATCATAACCAGGCTGAGCAGGATCTGGTGGCGCATCAATCCAATTTGTTCCATACGTCGTTCCACCACCGCCACCGCCACCTTCTCCTCCGTAGGCAATAAGGGGTGTTGCCGTTCCAAACCGCGATAGACCACCACTACCTCCACCAGTTCCATAATTATTCAAAGGCACGGGTGGATAAGCCAGCTCAACCCCTCCGCCACCACCACCCCCCGAGCCACCGCGCACCACAACCGTGAGGCTGGTGTAATTACGCACAAGAAATGAATATGTGCCTGGTGTGGAATAACTTACGTTGGTGCAGTTGGACGCAGCATTCGGCCCCATAAATGCAAATGGTATGTATTGCGCGTGCGCTATAAATGGTAAACATGCGCCTATTACCGCCAGAACGCCCGCCATGATTTTAGGTGTGAGACACATTTTCATGGCGCAAGCGTGGCATACACACCGTGCCGGGGCAATAGGATTTAGCCTTTGGCGGGCCAGTGGGCGTGAAGTTGGTGGCGCTTGGGGGGATTGCCCTTGACCTTTGCAACCTGAAAGCCTGCCGCGCGGAGGTTCTCGGCCACCATGCGCGCCGCCGTGTAGGTAGCCACCCGCGCGCCCGCATGGCTTTGCGCCGCCATATGCTGGCAGATTTCGGCGCTCCACATGGTGGGGTTTTTGGCCGGTGCGTGGCCATCCATAAACCAGATATCGGCCTTAAAGGGCTGTGTGGGCAGGCCTGCCGCTGCCTCGCCCAGCCACAGGTGCACCGCCACGCCCTGACCCGACGGCAAGGCCAGCGTGTGGCTGTTCCACCCCGCATGGCTGCTGTGCAAGGCCTGCGCCAGTGCAGGCAGGTAGGGCGCCAGCTGCGTGGCCCAGGGTTCGGCCAGTGACGCGTGGATGGCGGCAAGTGTGGCTGGGGGCAGCGGGTGGGCCTCGTAGCCGATATAGGTGACAGGCGTGCCCGCAGGCGCCTGCGCGGCCGCCGCCAACACCAACGCTGCGCTAACCCCCGTGCCAAACCCCAATTCCGCCACCGTGCACGGCCCGCCCTGCGCCAAACGCATGGGCAGGCCCGCG
>CANHVX010000094.1 GCA_947464215.1 Pseudomonadaceae bacterium
ACCACATAGAACGGCACGTCGTCATAGCTATAAAACTCTATGGTGGGCAGGCGGTTTGTGGGCCACAGGCGCCGTTGAAAGGTGGTGGTCGAGAGGCCTTTCAGGCGGAAGGGCGGCACGGGGTAGGTGTAGGTGGGCAAGGCAAAGGCGAGGTGCAGCCGGGGGGCATAGAGCAGGCGTTTGGTATTGGCCACGGGCTGCACAGCATAGAGCTGCAGATGGTGCATGTGAGGGCCAACCAGCTGGCACATATGGCTAAGCAGGCTGGGGGTGAGGGGCGGGGCCGAGTCAAGGCGCGGGGTTTTTTCGCTCGAAAAAACAACGCCTCGGCCGGCGAAGAGGGGGGCGACATAATAGGTGTGTCGGCCACGGGCAAAGGTATAGAGGTCTTCCAGAGGGTGGGTGTCAGAGGGGTGAAAGTCCCGAAATTCAGCCACAGCAGAGATAAGGGTCATATCGCGCTCCCAAACGTGGTCACGGGGGAAGGAAGAAAAGGTACACGGCGTTGATGCCCAAAAACCCTAAGATATTCCGGCAACACTGGCAAGAGTATAGGCAAAAAACCTCCACCAAGCATGGCTGCATACCTCTTCATCACCTTGGGTTGCGAGCACGTTTTTTTTCTGTAGAGTCTAAAGTTATGAATATCAAAGCATCATGGGCGATGTGTGGGTGGCCATTATTGGGGCTGGTGTGGTCGTGTGCCATGGTGGTTCCGGTATGGGCGCAAGTGGGGCATATGTTTGCCAACTGGTGCACGCCGCGTCCGGGTGGTTTGGCGGGGTGGGTGTCCAGCACAGCATTGCCGGCGGCACGCTTTTACCACGCGTCAGCGGTGTTAAACGATAGCCGTATCTTAGTGGTTGCGGGGCTCGATGCCAGCAGCGTGCCGCAAGCCACAACCTATTTTGGCACGGCCAGCGGCACCACAATTACGTGGGCAACAGGCACTGCGTTGCCCGCGGTGAGGGGTGGGCATACGGCCAATGTGCTATCCGATGGCCGGGTTTTGGTGACCGGGGGCTACGATGGCGGCGCGCGCTACGCCAACACCTGGTTTGGCACAATAAGTGGCAACACAATTACATGGGCGAACGGCACATCAATGCCAGCCGTGCGCGATGGTCACACAGCCAGCATTGTGTCCGATGGCCGGGTGTTGGTAACAGGTGGCACCAATGGGTCCGGGGCGCAAACGTCAACGTGGTTTGGCACCATCAGCGGGAATACAATTACGTGGGTGTCAGGCACGGTGTTGCCGGCGGCGCGGTATTATCATTCGGCCAATACGTTGCCCGATGGCCGGGTGCTGGTGGCCGGGGGCGATGGCGGGGGCATTCAATCCACAACCTATTTTGGCACGGTCAGCGGCACAACAATTACATGGGCGTCGGGCACCGCGCTGTTGGCGCCGCGTTATCTGCACGCGGCCAGTATTGTGTCCGATGGCCGGGTGCTGATATCCGGCGGGAACGATGGTGGGGCCACGGTGTCCACCAATTGGCTGGGGTCTATTAGCGGGAACACGATCGACTGGTCGGTTACGGCGGACTTGCCCGCGGTGCGGTTTTTGCCAACGGCGGGCAGGCTGTCAAACGGCCGTATTTTTCTCACAGGCGGGTCTAATGGCACCCCGCAAGCCAATTCCTATGTGGTTTTGATAAGCCCCTCCAGCTGCTAAAAGAGCGGAAGCACAGCCTAGGCCACGCGCGGCATTGCGCAGCCTATCCCTTTAAGCTAAAACGCATTCATCAAACAAAGGAAAACCTATGCAATCTATCCATAACCCACTGGCCTCGCCGTGGTTGTGGCCCATGGTGTTCATGGCGGCGCTGATGCTGTTCGCGGGCCTTGCCCCCGAGGCACTGGCCCACGGCGTCACCGCGGGCGACAAAGGCTATATTCAAGAAATCTCGGGCATTATGCCCATCCCCTTTATTTACCTTGGGGCCAAACACATGATGACCGGCTACGACCACCTGCTGTTCCTGTTTGGCGTGATTTTTTTCCTCTATCGCCTGAAGGATGTCGGCATCTATGTCACCCTGTTTGCCGTGGGGCACGTCATCACTCTGCTGGGCGGCGTGCTGATGAACATCAACATCAGCGCCTACCTTATCGACGCCATCATCGGCTTTTCGGTGGTGTATAAAGCGCTCGATAACATGGGCGCATTCCAGCGCTGGTTTGGCGTCCAACCCAACACGAAAGTGGCAACCTTTGTGTTCGGGCTGTTCCATGGCTTTGGCTTGGCCACGAAAATCTTGGAATACGACATCAACCCCGATGGCCTGATTGCCAACCTGATTTTCTTCAATATCGGCGTGGAAATCGGCCAGTTGCTGGCCCTTGCGGGTATCCTGATTGCCATCTCGTTCTGGCGCAAATCTGGCTCGTTCATGAAGCACGCCTACACGGCCAATGCCTTCATGATGATGCTCGGCTTTTTGCTGATGGGCTATCAGCTTACTGGCTATATTGTGATGTAAACCATTTTGAACATAAGGAAATTAAACCATGTATAACACCAATGTGCCGTCCAAAATGGACGTGCCCTCAACCGCGCAACTGCTGAAATCCACCGCCATCGCCGCTGCTGTTGCGGGCGTGCTGCTGGTCACTGTGGTCATGCCCGCCGAATACGGCATAGACCCCACAGGGGCGGGCGAAGTGCTGCAACTGACCGAACAGGGCCGCATCAAAATGAGCCTCGCCAAGGAGGCTGAGGCGGAAGCCCTCGCTGCTGAGACTGCCACCAAAGCAACCCCTGTTACAGCCGCTCCCGTGGTGCAAGTCCAAACTACGCCTATGGCTGAAACCACTGCACCCGTGGCCAACCGTACCGATGAAATGAAAATCACGCTGGCACCCGACCAAGGCACCGAAGTGAAAGTAACAATGCGTAAGGGTGATAAGGTGAACTATGTCTGGTTTACCGATACGGGCGTGGTGAACTACGATGTGCACGGCGACAGCAAGGAGCTGAACATCAACTACCACGGCTACGGCAAGGGTAAGGCCACCCCGCGCCAAGAAGGGGTTATTGAGGCGGCGTTCGATGGCCACCACGGCTGGTTCTGGCGCAACCGCACCAGCGGCAATGTGGTCATCACGCTGCAAACCAACGGCGCCTACACCGACATCAAACAAGCCAAATAACAACAAATCATCAAAATCCTCGGCCTTGCAACCCTACTGGTGCTGGGCGGCCTGAGCCTGACAGCGTGCAGCGACCACGGCCACGAGAAAGAAGCCGAACACGGCCACAGCCACGATTAGTCTCGAAACGTGCCTCCAATAACCCCGCCCTAGGGGGGTATGATGCGAACGGGTGCTGGAAGGATGTCGCGGCGGTTCGCCGCGCCCATCAAGTTTGTCCTCTGTCTCTGCGGAAAACGTTGGTGCCCATGACCAGATTCGAACTGGTACTGGAAGGATTTTAAGTCCTCTGTCTCTGCCATTGGACTACATGGGCACCTAGCGCACGATGTAGCAGTGTTTAGGCGCCTTTGGCAAGCAGGGCGGTCAGTTCGCCAACAATTTTCGTATTGCCGCCCACAAAGGTGTCATCGGGCAGGGTTTTGGCGGTGGCGGCCGATTCTTTCATCA
>CANHVX010000095.1 GCA_947464215.1 Pseudomonadaceae bacterium
CACACCGCAGCGGGCGGCACGGCGTAAGGTGGTCAATATCGTCACCGACGACCAACAATTACTCTACTCACCCGCCGACTTCAACCTCCTATCCCGCGCGAAGATAATTGCGCAAAACAATGATATAACAGTTAATGTTATATCACTTGGCTCAGATGCCGCGTTTACGTTTCTGGCCAGCTACGTGCAAACGGGGCCCAGCAGCTTCACGCTGAACAGCGCCTCGTTCACCTCACTGCACGAGCTGTTCGAACGCAAATTCGCCCAAGATATGATCTTCTAAGCCATCGCATGGCGGGAAGCCCCCCCTCCCAAACCGCCCCCCCCCGCCGCACCCAAGCGGCGGGGGGTTTTCATATTTCAACCCAAGGTGCGCATATCCAAACTCAACTGAGTTACGGACCCAACCGTTACACCTATCACAAATAAGGAAAATTATCAGGAAGTTGGTGGACCCGGACGGATGCCAACCAATCCCATCCTGCTTGCAAAGCAGGCACGTCGCGCCACAAAGGCGCGCAAATCAAAACCTCAACTGAGTTACGGGAACAAACAACAATACATAAGGAAGAAAAGAAGTTGGTGGACCCGGACGGATTCGAACCGACGACATCCTGCTTGCAAAGCAGGCACTCTACCAACTGAGTTACGGGCCCAACCGGAAATCGTGGTAACCGCTCAAGGCCCATCTGTCAACCACACCCCACAAAAGATTTGATCAAATCCGCGCCCGCCCCCACATCGCCGCCACCATTCCAATACTGAAGCTCAAGCATCATTTATGGTAATCAAAGCCGCTTTGCGGGTCTGTTTGTCGTCTTTTGGGATGGTTACGGTCAACTGGCCGTTCTTGAACGTAGCCTCCACACGGCTTTCTTGCACCGCACACGGGAGAACCAAGCTCCGGTAGAACGAGCCATAGCGCCGTTCCTGAAGATAATAGTCGTCCATTTTTTCCTCTTTTTCCTCTTTGTGTTCGCCACTTATGCTCAACACACCATCCACCAACGTCAGATGGATATCCTCTTTGGTAAGGCCCGGCAAATCGGCCACCACCTGAACCGCGTGCGCGAGATCCTTCACATCAACACGGGGCACAGAGGCCAACGGGCTGTCTGTGGTCTCCTGCGGCGTGGGCCAGATGCCATTGCCAAAATCGTCCAACATGCGGTCCATTTCACGCCGCAAAACAGAAAAGGGGTTCCGGCGATTATCCGTGCCCCAAAGGGCTGGCCATAAGGCAGACATGGTCGTGTTCCTTTATCGGGTTGATAATCATCAGAGGGCACAGAGTGCACCATACCCTCCCCCCGCCCCCCGCGCGTGATGCGTGTCACATCGCCCAGCAAAAAGGCATACCCTATAGGCAAAGAAACACGGCGTAGGTAAAAAGAGGAATGTCCACCAATGCCCAAACTCTCACCCGCATCGCCAAGGCCAGCATTGGGGTCGGGCTGGCCGTTTTTGCGCTGAAGGCCACGGCCTGGTGGCTCACCGGCAGCGTGGCCCTGTTTTCCGACGCTTTGGAAAGCACCGTCAACGTCGTCACCGCGGTGGCGGCCTATGCGGCGGTGCGTATCAGCTTCCGCCCGCCCGATGACGCCCGCCCCTACGGCTACCATAAAGCCGAATACCTCTCGGCGGTGCTGGTGGGCAGCATGGTGTTGCTGGCGGCGGCCAGCATTGCACGCGCAGCATGGGAGGGCTTTATGGCCCCTGCCCCCATTCAGCAAGGCGGGCTGGGCTTGGCGGTCAACGGCGCAGCCACGGTGCTGAATGCCGGCTGGTGCGCGGTGCTGCTGTGGGCCGGGAGAACCTACCATTCCCCCGCCTTGGCGGCCGATGGCCACCATGTCCTCACCGATGTCGCCTCCTCGGTGGGCGTGCTGGCAGGGGTGGGGCTGGCCATGGGGGTGGGCTGGTGGTGGCTAGATCCCGCCCTCGCCGCATGCGTGGCCATAGGGGTGCTGGTCGCAGGCTGGAAACTGATGAAGGAGAGCGTCGGCGGGCTTATGGATACCGCCGTGCCGCCCGCAACGCGGGCCGTGATCGACACCGCCATCCGCACCCACGCCAAAGGGGCGATCGAGGCGCACGATATCCGCACGCGCCACGCAGGCCGCGCCACGTTTATCGAGTTTCACCTTATCGTCAGCAGCACCATGTCGGTAGCCGAAGCCCACACCATCTGCGACGATATCGAGCACGCGCTCCACGCCGCCATCCCCTACAGCCGCGTCACCATCCACATCGAACCCGAGCACAAAGCCAAACACACCGGCCTCCAACTCTCGCCAAACGCGCCATAAAAAAGAGAGGGCCCAATGGCCCTCCCATATAGAGGCTAAGCAACCAAGGCCCTACCCCCGCACATCAAAGCGGTCGGCGTCCATCACCTTCACCCACGCGGCAATGAAGTCCTGCACAAACCGCGCGCGCGCATCATCTTGGGCATAAACCTCGGCATAAGCGCGCAACACAGAGTTCGAGCCAAACACCAGGTCCACGCGTGTCGCCTCCCATACGGGTGCACCCGTCGCACGGTCTGTCAGCGCATAAAGGTTTTTGCCTGTGGGCGTCCATGCATAGGCCATGTCGGTCAACGTGGTGAAGAAGTCCGTGGTCAAAGCACCCACGTTGCGGGTGAACACCCCATGCGCCGTGCCACCATGGTTGGTGCCCATCACGCGCATGCCACCTATCAGGGCCGTCATCTCGCAGGCGGTCAGGCCCATCAGCTGGGCGCGGTCAAGCAACATCTCTTCAGGGGTTACCGCATAATCCTGCTTCACCCAGTTGCGGAAACCATCGGCAATCGGCTCCAGAACCTGAAACGACGCCACATCGGTCTGCGCGGCCGTGGCATCGCCTCGTCCGGGCGTAAAGGGCACCTGCACAGCAAAACCGGCCTGTTTTGCCGCGCGCGCCACACCTACGTTCCCCGCCAAAACAATCGTATCGGCCAGGCTCGCGCCCGCCGAAGCCGCCAAAGGCTCCAAAACCGAGAGCACCTTTTTCAGCCGCGCAGGCTCATTGCCCACCCAATCGTTCTGCGGCGCCAAACGGATACGCGCGCCATTGGCCCCGCCGCGCATGTCCGAGCCGCGGAAGGTGCGCGCACTGTCCCATGCGGTCGAAACCATCTCGGCGGTGGTCAATCCAGCGGCCTCAATCTTCGCCGTCAGCGCCGCCACATCATAACCGCGTGGTCCGGCAGGAATGGGGTCTTGCCAGATAAGGTCTTCGGCGGGCACATCGGGGCCAAAGTAGCGGGCTTTGGGGCCCATATCGCGGTGGGTCAGCTTAAACCAGGCACGGGCAAAGGCATCGGAAAACGCGGCGTGGTCTTTGGCAAATCGCTCGGTAATCACACGGTAGGCGGGGTCCATTTTCATGGCCATGTCGGCATCGGTCATAATGGGATTGTACCGAATGGTCGGGTCTTCCACATCAACCGGCTTATCCTCGTCCCGAATGCCAATCGGCTCCCACTGCCAGGCCCCCGCGGCCGATTTTTTAAGCTCCCACTCATACCCCAACAAAAGGTCAAAGTAGCCATTGTCCCAGCGGGTGGGGTGGGTTGTCCACGCC
>CANHVX010000096.1 GCA_947464215.1 Pseudomonadaceae bacterium
CACGCGCACAGCGGCCAGCATGCCACCTTGTGCGGTCAGGGCTTGCAAACCGCCGCCGCTGCCAGAAGCCGCCGCCTCATCCGCAACAAGGGGCGCCGAGGCCGGCATCCAGTTCGCCATTCCGCTGGCGGTGCGGGTCAGCGTCACGGTGGGGTTTTTGGCCTCAAGGGCCTCCAGCTGAATACCCTTCCATGGGGTTAAGCCAGCGCCCCATGCGGCTTGCACGGCGGCGGCATCCAGGCGCACCAGTTCACCGGGGCCCTGCAAGGCGGGCACGCGCAGGCCTTGCACTTTTACCACCAATTTTGGCCAAAGCTGCACGGTCACAGGGCCATTGAATTCGGCGGTATAACCCGCCTTAGCCGCACCCCAGGCTGCCCAGTCGGCCATGTCACGGCTTTGCACATAGTGCAGCAGCACAAAGGCACCACCCACGGCGGCTGTGCCCAGCACCAACACACCACCCAATAGCCACATCAAAACACGCATTGCGCCGCCTCCTCGCTCATATCCCTCGGCTGTCAGAAGCCTATGGCTTCCCCTGCCCTTTTTTCAAACCAAAGCCATTGTGCCACGCGCGTGCAGCGGCGTCCATGGCAGTGGGTAGGTTGGGGCCCCACGCGGCCGCCCATGGGGCAGGCAGCGGGGCTTCCAACAGCAGCGGGGCATGGGTCAACGGGTGGTCCATGGCAAGGCGCCAGGCATGCAAGGCTAGGCCGGTGCCCAGGGTTTTGCCCCAGGGCTTGGCGGTCTGGAAACCATATTTATCATCCCCCACCAGCGGCCATCCGTGGTGGAAAAAATGCGCCCGTATCTGGTTCATGCGCCCCGTCAGCGGGCTTACCAACACGGCGTAAATCCCCGGCCGCACTTCCCCCAACCGCACCCACACCGTGTGGGCGCTGTCGCCACGGGGGTCGTTGGCGGGCACCACTTTGGCCAAGGGGCCTACTTTGGCTAAGGGCTCGCGCATCTGGCCTTGGGCAGGCAACGCATCAGCCACCACAAACGCAATATAAACCTTGCGCATCGCGCGGTCGGCAAAGGCTTGGGTCACGGCGGCGGCGGTGCTGCGGTTTTTGGCGGCCACAATCACGCCGGTGGTTTCGCGGTCAAGCCGATGGGTCAATTTCGGCGCCCGTTCGGCCCCAAACACGGCGGCCAGAATGCGGTCAAGGCTGCGCACCTGCCCCCCACCCGCTTGGGCGGGGAGGCCTTGCGGCTTGTTAAGCACCAGCAGCTGCCGGTCTTCATAAATCACCCAGCTGGCCAGGGCATCACGGTCGGCGTCTTTCAGCGCAAACACGGCATCGGGCGCCACGGCCCGTAAAAAATCATCGGGCATCTCCACACGGCTGCCGGCTTTCAGGCGCACATCAGCCGCCACCCGTGCGCCGTCCACGCGCACGCGGCCGGTGCGCAGCGCCTTCTGAATGGCCACAAACGGCACACCCACGCACACACGCTTCAGCCAGCGGTCAAGGCGCTGGCCATCATCGGCGGGGGGCACATTCCGCTGTCCCATTAGCCGCTCCGCCCCAAAAAGTCTTTCATCCGCGCCCAGAGGTTGGGCTTGGGCAGCACCGGCTCACCCAAATCCTGTCCTTCGGCAAAGCGCCGCACATAGTCCCAAAAACGGTCATGCTCCACCGGGGGGTGGTGGCCAATGCCCTGCAGGGGCAACCAGTGCCCATGGGGCAGGCTGGCGGCTAAGGCCTGGCCACTTTCGGGGGTTACCAGAATGTCGTCCAAACCATGCACCACCAGGGTCGGCAGGCTTAACGTGTGCACCCAGCCACGGCTGGAAAAAGCTCCTCCTGCCGCCAGCTGGGCCGCACTGGCCGAGGCGGGCGGCACGTGCCGGGCGCGCTCGGCTAAAAAGGCGTGGTAACGGGCCGCCTCATGCACCACAAAATGCTCGCCAAATAAGGGCTTCATGGCGGTGGGGGCATCTTTGGCCACCTCTTGCCCAAACGCCCAGAAGTTCTGGCCAAGCTTGCTTTGCATCTGCATCACATCGCGGGCGGTGTCGGGCTGGCCGCGGCTGGTAGAAACCAAAATCAGCCGGTCAACACCGTGGCCAAGCACGCGGGCCACCTCTTGGGCGGCGTAACCGCCAAGGCTATGGCCCAGCAGCACCAGCGGAACCCCGTCAATCCGCTGGCTTTCAATCACTTTGGCCACCATCTGCGCATAGGCTTTTACAGTAAACGGCAACGGCATCGGCACCCCATCGGCGCCGGGGGTGGTCAGGCGCACCACGCGCCAGCGGTCAGCCAGGGCGCGGGCACCCTCAAAAATATAGGGGCCACTGTTCACACCGGGCACACACACCAACACGCCCACCGGGGCAGTGGCAGGCTCATCCACATAAACGCCGGGCGTGGGGTGGGGGTTCATAGGGGCACTCTAGCCCACCTGCCGCTTGGCACGCAATGCGGCAAAATAAGCCATGCGCTTGGCCATTTCACGCTCAAACCCCCGCTCCACGGGGGCATAAAAGGCCTGCGGCGCCACGCCCGTGGGCCAATAATTTTGGCCCGAGAACGCATCCGGCGCATCATGGTCATAGGCATAGCCCGCACCATGGCCCAACTCTTTCATCATGCGGGTGGGGGCGTTCACAATGTGCTTGGGCGGCGCGATATGCCCGCTGGCCGCCGCCACACCTTTAGCGGTGTTAAAGGCCGTGTAAAGCGCATTGCTTTTGGGCGCGAGCGCCAAATACACAGCCACTTCCGCCAACCCCAAATCCCCTTCGGGGCTGCCCATGGTGGCATAGGCCTGCTGGGCGGCTATCGCCAGCGGCAAGGCCTGCGGGTCAGCCAAACCAATGTCTTCCATCGCCATGCGCACCAAGCGGCGGGCCAGATACATCCCGTCCTCGCCCCCCGCCAACATGCGGGCTAAGTAATAAAGCGCCGCATCAGGGTCACTGCCGCGCACACTTTTGTGCAGGGCGGAAATCAAATCGTAGTGCCAATCCCCATCGCGGTCATAAACCGCCATTTTGGCGGGCAGAAGCCGCATCAATTCCGCCTCGTTCAAGGGGGCCTCCAAAGCTAGCGAAGACAAAACATCCACCATATTCAGCAGTGCACGGGCATCGCCATGCGCCATGGCCAGCAGGCGTTCGCGGGCGGTGGGCTCAAGGTTAAGGGCGCCCACGTCGGCTTCTGCGCGCTGCAAAATGGCCGCCAGCTCGTCAGGCTCAAGGGCGCTTACGGGCAGCACCGTGCAGCGCGAAAGCAAGGCGTTGTTCAAACTGAAACTCGGGTTTTCGGTGGTGGCTCCCACCAGAATCAGCAAGCCACTTTCCACATGGGGCAAAAAGGCATCCTGCTGCGCTTTGGTAAAGCGGTGGATTTCGTCAATAAACAGCACCGTGCGCCGCCCCTGCCCCAGCAAGGTGTTTTGCATGGCGTGGGCCTGTTCCACCACACGGCGCACATCAGCCACACCGGCCAACACGGC
>CANHVX010000097.1 GCA_947464215.1 Pseudomonadaceae bacterium
GGGCCAGCTGGAGTCCGAGCTGCACGGCAACAGCTGGATTATCGCCCCCGCCACGCGCGAGTTGGTGTTCGACACTCCGCCCGAGCAACGCTACACCGCCGCCACGCACCTGCTGGGCCTGAACGTGCTAAATTTCCACACCGAAACCATGGGACGCGCCTAACTCCTCACCCCCAACGCAGCCCCCCAAGGAGGGAGGGCGTCATCCCGGCGCAGGCCGGGACCCACGAAAACAATCATATCATAAACCCCCCACAAAAAAACGCAGCCAAAAAAGCTCCCTTTTGTCATTCCAGACGTGTGGTTTGCTTGCAAGCGGAACGCGAGCCCTAGCAAACCCACGATCTGGAATCTCATCGCCCATAGCACACCCACTCCCACCGAAGCCGCCCCCCCCCCCGAAAGGGTCATTGCGAGCAAAGCGCGGCAATCTCGAGCGAACCACCCAATAAAAACCGAAGCCCCAAAAACGTCACGCCTAACAACCATCAACCATCAACCGCGCAACGCAGCCCCAACCCCCCGAAAGGGTCATTGCGAGCGAAGCGCGGCAATCTCGAGCGAACCACCCCCTCTACATTCAAACACCCTCATCCCCCATAACCCGAAAACCGATAATCCGATAACCCGAATCTCCCTTAGCGCCCCCCCTTCAACCCCCAACACACCCAGGTGTAAAGCCGCCGCACCACCACACCCTGCTGCTCGGCGCCAAAGCTGTGCCACGGGCGGCACTCATTAAAAAGCTCGGCCAAACGGGGGGTGAAGGCGGGCTGTTCACTCACGGCCACCACGGGGCGGCTGGCAAGGTCCGCAGGCCAGGGCCAATCGTCATAGTCTACCGCGCGGCGCCCTTCCGCGTTCCAATACATAAAATCCGCGCGCGGCCGGGTGTGGAATTGCAATTGCGCCAAGGTCTGGTAGCGCCAGCTTAGCACCACGGGGCGGTCAAAGCGCTGCAAGGCAACCCCAAACAGCTCGCCCATATCGGCCCACCCCATCAGGTCTTTGGTCGGGTCAATTTTCAGGGGTAAGGAAATCCCCACCGCCTGCGCCACCGGCCCACGTAGCACATGCGTATTGTACATCAGCACCGTAAGCAGCGCATTCAGCAGCACACCCGCCATCAGCACACGCGGCCAGGTTGCACGGCGCAGGCGCGGCATAAAGGCCGCCACCAGCACCAGCGCCGGCACGGTGGCCAGTAAGGGCCAGTTGGGCTGCACTTTGCCGGTCAAGGTCATGGCGCAAAAGCCGGCAAAAATCGGCAGCGTAAACACCGTTAGCGCCGCCACACGCGGCGGCAGGCTGGCGGCAAAATTAAGGCAGCGTCCCCACGCCATCACCATAAATATCAGCACCACGGGCCCCAGCACCAGCGCCTGTCCCCCTAAAAAATCCCCCAAGGTTCCAAGCCCACCATGGCGGCTGTCGCCGCTGTCGGCTTGCCACAGCACATGGTGCAGCCCGGCCCACCCATGGGTCATGTTCCAATAAAGCACGGGCGCTTGCAGCAGCAGGGCCAGCACACCGGCGCTCCACACCTGCGGTGCCAGCAGCCAGCGTGGCCGTTGCCACAGCAGCAGCAGCCCCAGCAGGGGGAAGAACAGCGCCGCCGTATATTTCGCCAGGCCCGCCAAACCCACCAACACACCCAGCAACAGCCAGCGTGGCCAGCACAGGGCGCGGGCGTCGTCCACCTCCAGCGCCCGCACCACCACCAGCAAGGCCGCCATCCATAAAGGCAACAGCAACGCATCGGGGCTCATCAACAGGCCACCTACGGCCACCATCGGCACGGTGGCCAGCAGGGCAAAGGCCCACCAGCCCACGGCGCGGCGCTCGGGCGCGGGCACCAGCGCGCGGGCCAGCGCCACCCCCAGCCCCACCACGGCCACTTGGCCCAACAGGGCAAATAGCTTCACACCCACCAGAGTGTCTCCCAGCCACGCCGTGCTCACGCCCATCAGCCAGGTGGTCAGGGGCGGCTTGGTCACAAAACTCCAGTCGTCGTGGGCCAACCAGGTCCAGTATTGGGCTTCATCGGGGGCCAAACCGTAGGGCGTGCCAACGCGTAAATAGAACACCCGCACCACCAGCAGCCCGCATAAAAGGGCCGCCATCAGCAGCGCATCAAAAAACTCGCGTTGTGGGGGAAGTGTGGGTAAGATGCGGCGCATGATACCTAGGCTGCCAGCGCTGCTCCATTCCGTCAACCAAGGCATCCATACATGGCTGGCTCAAAGTGCGGCACGCACCTTCCTGCCCGAGCAATCCCTCATCTGGGGCCTCGCGCTCCCCATCGCCCTGGCGCTGTGGCTTTCGGGGGCCGATGTCTGGCTGGCCCACGCCGCCTACCACCCCAACACCGCCGAAGGCCTGGGCCACGCCGCCTGGGCGCTGCGGCAGTGGGGCGCGGCGGTGCCGGGCTACGTGGCGGCATTGGGGCTGGTGGCGCTGGCGTGGCCGCCCATGGCGCGCCGCTGGCCCACCCTTTATTACACCGGCGCGGTGATGGCCCTCACCGCCGTGCTGGGCGCGGGCCTCATCAATCAGGTGCTGGTGCAGAATGCGGCCGACCGCCCCCGCCCGCGCGAAACGGTGCTTACCGGCACCCCCGCCACCGCCCTGCCCGCCGAGTTCGAGGGCAATTCCATGCCCAGCGGCCACGCGGGGATGGCCTTTGTGCTGGCCGCGCCCGCTTTTACCCTGCGCCGGAGGTTTCCCAAGGCGGCCGCCGCGGTGCTGGTCGGAGGGGTAGCCGCAGGGGTCACGGTGGGCGGCGCGCGCATGGTTTTGGGCGCCCATTACGCCACCGATGTGCTTATCGCCGGCGCCATATCGCTCGCCACAGCCAGCGTGCTGGCGGCACTGTTTCAGGGGCAAAACGGCCGCATGCGCGCACTGGGCTGGCGCTGGCTGGCGGCAGGGGCGCTGGCGGCGGGCGTAGCGGTGGTGGGTGGCAATCATTTTAAGGTCACACTCAGCCTGCCCCTTACGGCGGCCTCCACGGCCCACCTCGTCGCCCAGCGCACACCGGAGGGCCTTCGTTTGGGCACCCTTACCTGCCCCCTGGGCACGCCCGAAGGTCCCCACAACACCCTCACCGTGCGGGTCGAAGGCTACGGCGCCCCCATCAGCACCATCCAAATTACTGAAAATGATAAAGAAATATCCATTTCCCGCCACCAAGGGCTATTTCATTCCCTGCGCTGCACCGCACATATCACCGCCCCCACTCCCCTTATGCCTTGACAACCCCCGCACAACCCCCTATATCGCCTCTGATTAACCGAAATTATCAAGGAAACCGCCATGGCCCGCATATGTGAAATCACCGGCAGCCGCACCGAAGTGGGGATGAACGTCTCTCACTCCAACCGCCACACCAAGCGCAAGTTCCGCCCGAACCTGCAAGAGAAGACGTATGCGTCCACCATTTTGGGCCGCAGCATCACGCTCACTTTGTCCAC
>CANHVX010000098.1 GCA_947464215.1 Pseudomonadaceae bacterium
GAGGGCACCGAGCTGGCCTTTCCCGCCAGTCTGGCCTCCCAGACTAATCTGGTGGCCGAGGTCACAAAACTTTTTGCCAACCGCCAAAGCGAAATCGCCACCAGCCTTCAGGTGCTGAAAGAGCAGACCGAGCAGCGCCAGCAGGAATTGAACGACGCTCGCCGCAAGGCCGGCAGCCTCGGGCAGGGGCTGAAGCTGGCGCAAGATGAATACGACCTCACCAAGCCCTATTTCGAAAGCGGCGCCATCAGCAAGGTCGATGTGCTGCGCCTCCAGCGTGCCGTGGTCGATGCGCGGAAGGAGTATAACACGGCTCTCTCAGCGGTTCCGGCGGCCGAGGCTGCGCTGCGCGAGGCCAAAAGCAAGGTCGAAGAGGCCGACCTGAAGTTCAAGAACGAGGCGCGCGACGAGCTCGGCAAAATGCAGGAAGAGTTCAGCCGGCTGGGCGAGGGTGTGCAGGCCGATGTGGCACGGGTCGATAGAACCGTGCTCAAAAGCCCCATCCGTGCGGAAGTGAAGCAGGTGCTGGTCAACACGGTGGGGCAGGCGGTGGGGCCCAATACCAATATTGTCGAACTCGTCCCGCTGGAAGAAACCCTCCAGGTGGAAGCCCGCATCAAGCCGCAAGATGTGGCCTTTGTGCGCCCCGGCCTGCCCGTGTCGGTGAAGATAACCGCCTACGATTTTGCCATTTATGGCGATTTAAAGGGCAAAGTGGAAAGCATCAGCGCCGACAGCTTCACCGATGAAAAATCATCGCGCAACGCGGGCGGCCAGCCAGAAACGTATTTTAAGGTCACGGTGCGCACCAGTAAAAATTACCTCGAGCGCTACGGCCAGAAATACCCCATCAAAAGCGGGATGGTGGCGACAACCGATATCATCACCGGCCGCAAAACCGTGTTGCAATATCTCATGAAGCCCATCAACAAAGCGCGCGAGCGCGCCCTTACCGAACGCTAATGCGGGCGCTTGTTATCGCCATCGCGGTTATGGGGGCGCTGGCCATGCCAGCCTGGGCCGATCTGTTCAACACCACCTCCGTGCGCACGCGCAATATCAACAGCATTCCCAAATGGATAGATGTCCTCTCTCGCACCGAACGGGAAGATTTGCGCGGCCAGTGCGCGGCGGGCCAGTGCGGCGGCAAGGAAGAATCCTGGTGGGAGAAAATGCCCGATTGGAGCCGCGAGAGCCGCTTCAACCAGATGGTGCAGGTGAACCGGTGGCTGAACAACTATCCGTATATAACCGATTCCGAACTGCTCGGCCGCTCCGATTTCTGGCAAACCCCGGGGCAATTCATCACCCGCAGCGGCGATTGCGAAGATTACGCCATCGCCAAATATTATACGCTCAAGGCGCTGGGTTGGTCGGAAGACGAACTGCGGTTGGTGGTGGTGCACGATACGTTGCGCAACATTCCCCACGCCGTGCTGGCGGTGAGTGTCGATGGCGGAACCTACATCCTCGATAATCTCGCCTCCGAACCCTTGCTACACCAGTATGTCCGGCAGTATACTCCCTACTACGCCATCAACGCCAAATACCGCTGGGTATTCATTAAATAGTTCAATAAGAAGGCCATATCTATGCCCGCAAAATCGCCCGCAAAATCCAAAAAAGCTGTTGCCAAGCCGCAGGCGCCATTGCCAACGCGGGCCAAAGCGCCCGAGGTGCCACCGGTGGTGCGCCCGGGTCTGGCCACACTGGCGCCGTCGCTGGAATCGGCGCTGGAAGATTCCGCCGGCCACATTGCCTATCGCGGCGCGGTGCCGGTGAAGAATTTTATTGGCTGGCTGGTGGTGGTGTTGGCGGCGGCGGCGGTGGTGGGTTTTGTGGGGGCGCATGTGTTGGTCAGCCAGCGCCTGTCGCAGCTGGTGGAAGATACGGCGGCGCGCGTGGCCTTGCAGGGGCAGAACCGCGCGGCAGTGGTGGCCGAGTGGGCCGAGGGCATCGTGAACGCATCCGATGGCATCGCCCAGCACGATTTGGTGCGTATGTTCATGCTCGATAAACAAAACAGCCTCCACGGCATAGAAAGCACCGATCCCTACATGCAGGCCGTGCGAGCGCAGGCGCAATCTATTCAGAGCGTATTGGAAGAGTTGCTGAAGAAGCAGGGCCTCACCGGGGCGCATATGCTCATGCCCAATGGCGCCGTGGTGCTTACCACGGGTGCCACGCCCGAGCTGTCGGCAACCGATAAACTCAGTTTGTCCGCGGTGGCCAACAACGCCAAGGGGCTCATGCAGCCCGCGCGGGTCGATGCCGAGGGCCGCGTCGTGGTCGATGTCATGCGTCCCGTCATGGCGATGGAAGGCAACAACGGCGGCATTCCGGCGGTGTTGGGGGTGCTGTGGGTAACGGTGCCGGTGGGTAATAAGCTGGCCGAACTCTCGGCCGCCACCCCGCTCGATAGACCCGGCGAGCGCACGGTTATCCTGCAAAGCGGCTACGAGTCCGACAGCGCCCGTGCCGCCGTGATAGGCCGCGCCAATTTATCGGTATTGCCCAATAGCCTCGAAGATGTCGCCGAGCGGGTGTCGGCGGGGCGCAGCGTGGTGCGCAGCCCAATCGATGCCGCCCCGGTCTTCGCCAACGTGGTGAAGGTGCCGGGCACACCCTTGGCGGTGCTGCAGGAATATTCTGCGGCCAGTGCGCTGTCCCTCATGGATATTTACAAGCCCGGGCTTTATCTGGTGGTGGTGTTGCTGGTGGCGGTGTTGGGGGCGCTTATGCTGGCGCTTACCATTCATCTTATGTCCCAGCGTAACAAAACGCGGGTGCGGCTGTTGGGCCAAACCATGGAGGCCTTGGTGCGCGTGGTGGAAGCGCGCGATCCCTACCTGGCCGGGCACCACGTGCGTGTGGCGCGTTTGGTGGTGGGGGTGGGCAACCAGCTGAAGTATGGGGTGGGTGAGCGCGCCACGCTGTATTACGCCGCGCAGCTGGCGGCGGTGGGGCGGTTGTTGGTCCCGCGCGATGTGCTGGCCAAGAAGGGGCAGTTTACCTCGGCCGACCGCAAAGAGCTGGAAAACCATGTGCAACAGGCCGTCACGATTCTGGGCGATTTGGAGTTCGACCTCCCCGTGGTGCCCGTCATCGCGCAAATGTATGAACGTATAGATGGCTCCGGGCACCCGCGCGGCCTGCGTGGGCACCAGATGCACCGCTTGTCCAAGGTGTTGGGCGCAGCCGATGCCTTTGCGGCGCTCACGTCCGAGCGCACCTACCGCAAGGCGCTTACCAAAACCGAGGCTCTGCGGATGATGTCCGAAGGCCAGTTTGATGAAGCGATTGTCACCGCGCTGAAAGCGGTGGGCAAGTAGCGCCAGGGTAATGCGTTAGGGGTTTTGGTAAACCGCGCACTCAATCTCGGCCACGCGGGCCCCGCAC
>CANHVX010000099.1 GCA_947464215.1 Pseudomonadaceae bacterium
TAACCCAATAACCCAATAACCCGACAACCCGATAATCCGAATCTCCCAACCATCAACCGCGCAGCGCAGCCGCCCAAGGTTCCTTTTGTCATTCCCGAAGCATGGTTTGCTTGGCACGCGGAACGCGAGCCTTAGCAAACCCGCTATCGGGAATCTCGCCACCCCAAGCACACCCACAAAAAAAGAAGCTCCCAAAGGAGAGAGGTGGGTCATTGCGAGGAGAGCCCCGTTCAAGGCGAAGCCAAAAACAAAAAACCGACGAAGCAATCCTGAGCGAACCACCCACCAAGCGGCGAAGCCACCATCCCCGACAACCCGATAACCCCATAACCGATAACCCGAATCAGCAAAGCACAAAGTGCTCCACTCTTCAGCATCCAAATGGGTTGCTAAGTTGCGGAAGGCATAGCCAATCAGGGGCGTGTAAGGCTACACTCTTTCCATGGTTTTGCGCCGCACCTTGCCCTCACGTCTCACCGGCGCTCCGCCGGGCACGCCTGCGCAGGCGCCGCAAACGCCCGCATCGCAGACCGAAACACGCGCGCCCGTCCTTGCCGAAACCGAGCCAACACCAAGCGCAGTCGCCGCGCAATCCGCAGCTATGGCGGCAGCATCAGCCGCGGCGTTTGCGGCCACGCCCACGCCCGCCGCACCAGTAACTTCCACGGTGCCCGAAGCGCCGGCCATGCCAGCGGCACCGTCTGCGCCTGTGGCCACAACCGAAGCCATGGCATCCGCACCGGCCCGTGTGCTGGAAGATTCGTTTGCTTCGGTCGTTGTACCGGCGCCCGCAGCGGCACCGGCACAAGCTGCCCCTGCACCAGCTCCGGCCGAGGTTGTTGTGTCAACGCCCGCACCAGCACCTCAACCTGCCGTCCAATTTTCAGTCCCCGCACCGGCCCATCAGTCGGTTGCCGAGGGGGGTGTCGAAGCCAAACCCGAACCCAAACCCGAGCCGCGCATCGAAGCCGTCGCCGAGCGGCAACCAGCGCCACTTGGGCACCCTGCCAGCACCCCGCCAGCACCCACGCAGCACCTCGCAGTGCCGCAAAACACCCCTGAAACGGCCCCCATTGCCGCCCCGCAAGGCCCCACCGATTTCCTGGCCGATAACCCCTTTGCAGCATCATCGGGCGCCGAAAGCGAAGCCATTTCAAATGTATCCCGCCCGCGTGAGGGGGGTATGAAGCGCCGCATGCCGCGCCCAGGCGCCTTGCCGCCCGCGCCTACGGCCAGTGCGCCGGCACCTGCCACGCAAGTATCGGAAGCAAAAGCGGAAAATGCACCGTCTGCGGCCCCCGAACCTGCCCCCCGGCGCGAGGTTCGCGCGCGCGATTTCGCCGCCGCCACGGTGGTTCAGGCGGCACCAGAAAATACGCCAAATGCCCGTCCGCAAACATCTTTTTCTGCCGAAGTCCCGGTCGACAACCGCCCGCTTGATAAGGTCGACGAAGAGCTTATCGCCTCCGGTATTCTGGCACCTCCCCCGGCCGATAGCCTCACCAGCGCCCTTCCAGCCAGTATCGCCGTGGCCGAATCTCCTTTGCCAACCGAAGAAATATCAAAATCTTACGGCCCCGATTATACCCTCGCAACAGCCACCTTTACCCCCCCGAAACCAGACCTTGCCGAGGCCAAAGCCGAAGAGCCATTGGCCAATCCGGAAGCAGGCGGCCTGCCTTGGGCCAACGCGGGCGCGCCCGCCTCAGCCTGGGATATTTCGGGTTTAGGTGCGGGTTCGGCGCCGTCGGCCGCCACTCCGCCGCCCGATATTTACAATCCGTTATCGTTGCAACAGCCTGTAAACACTCCATTTTCAGCGCAGCCAGTGCGGGCATCGGTGCCGCCCGTGCTAGACCCTCGCCGGGGTGCGCGCGGTGCGCCCTTGGGCGCCAAGTCGTCGGGTTATACAGGGGTTCTGATGACCGCAGCGGTTGTGGCCGCGATAGGCGCATTTGCCTGGTATCAAAGCCAACAGCCCGGCGGCCTGCAGGTGGTGAGCCAACACGCCAAGGAAGGCCTTAGCCAATTGGCCAGCGCGCCGCCTGCCACACCAAAAGAGCAAGGGGTGGCCTTGCTACCGCCGCCCGAGGGGTCAGCCGGGGGTAACGCCAAGATCGACTTTGCCGCACCCACGCCCGATCCCAACGCGCCTATCGTGGCGACGGGCCAGGAGAAAATGCCGGAAGATATTAGCTTTTTTGCCAAAATCCAGAAGGAGGTGGCCGAGCAACGGGCGTTGAAGGAAGGCCAGCAGGCGGGCGGAGACGCAGGGGCCGGGATAGCCGAGGATGGGCGCCTCACCAAAGAGCAATCCGAGGCCGAGTTGGCCACCTATCGCCAATTGCTGAATGCCAACAGCAACCCCGAAACGGCGGTAAAACCACAGGAATTTTTGTCCGATCCCCAGGCCTATATGGATGGCAAGGGGCCCAAGGACGTGGCCAATGTGGGCGAACTGATGCCACCGCCCGCCACCACCGCAGAAAACGGGGCTAATTCACAGGCCGAGCTGCTGCCACCCCCTGAATTGTATAAGAATAACCCCGATAATTTGCCGATTGTGGCCGAGCCAACCGCCGAAACGCCCCGCGTGCGCACGCTGTCCGATTTTGCCGCCGAGGTGTTCACGCCCGAACCGCCAAAAGTGCAGATTCCTCAAGGTGTTCGGCCAAAATTGGCGGCCACCGATTTTCCCACGCTCGAGGTGCTGAGCTTCGTGCCAGGCCGTGGTGTAATTGCGCTGTCCGATGGACGTGAAGGGGTGCTCCTGATAGGCGAAACAATCAGCGGCTGGCAGCTGACAAACGTGACGGGCGAACTGGCGGAATTCCAGGCAGGCAAACGGAAACGCTACCTCACCGCCGAGAACAGCATGTAACCTCACACCCTTGCCAAAGCGGGGGGAACCTCCTAATCTTGGAGGAAGAAACACAGGGCCCGTTGACGCATGAATATCGTGGATATCCCAACCATTCGTAAAATTGGCGAAGAGTATGGCTGGAACGACCGCCAGATCGAGCTTGCACTCGCCAACGCCATTCGCCTGTCCTATCTCGACCGCACGATGCTGGTGGAAGTCGATGTCAACCTCGAGCTGGCCGATATCACGGTCAGGCGGCGGAATGGGTTTGGCGAGCACGGCGTGTGGATCGATATCAACAATCCCATTTTGCCCAACACCAAGCAGCTTATCGCCGCCATGGAGCTGTTGCAGTATGGCGATGGCGGGCCGGGCCGCATTCTCGAGGGCGAGGTGGCGGGCTACCGCGAGAGCGGGCTGATTTATCGCGTGCAAGAAGATAAATTTGTGTTTGTGCCGGAAAATCTGATGTCGGTGATGGATTTTCATGAAAAACCTCCGGTTGGCACCA
>CANHVX010000100.1 GCA_947464215.1 Pseudomonadaceae bacterium
CATCGCCCAGCTGCACATATTTGCCGACCACGGCAATGCGCACGCGGCGGGGCGGCGTGCGCACAATGTGGGCAATGTGGCTCCAGCGGCTCAGGTCGGGGGCTGGGGCGGTCATGCCAAAGTGCGCCAGCACGGCATCGTCCAAACCGTTGGCGTGCAGGGTTACGGGCACGCGGTAGATGGTATCGCTGTCGGGGCAGTTCACCACATGGCTGGGGGGCAGCCCGGCAAACATGGCAATTTTGTCCAGGTCGCTGCGGCCCACGTCGTGTTCGCTGCGCACCACCACCACATCGGTCTGCACACCGGCTTGCAGAAGGTCCCGGACGGCATTTTGGCTGGGCTTGGTTTTGGTTTCGCCCACGGCGCGCAAGTAGGGCGCGAAGGTAAGGTGCATGTAGCAAATGCGGTCGCGCCCCCCTGGGCTGGCGCGCATGGTTTGGCCAAATTGGCGTATAGCCTCAATAAACGCCATGCTTTCAATGTCGCCTACTGTGCCACCCACCTCAATCAACGCAAAATCGGCACGCCCGTCCACATGGGCAATGTGGGCTTTTATCTCATGGGTTACATGGGGCACCACCTGCACGGTTTTGCCCAGATAATCCCCACGCCGCTCTTTGTGCAGAATGTTCCAATACACCTGTCCGGCGGTCAGGTTGGAAATTTTCGAGGTCGGCACGCCGGTGAAGCGCTCGTAGTGGCCAAGGTCAAGGTCGGTTTCGGCGCCGTCGTCGGTCACATAAACTTCGCCGTGTTGGAAGGGCGACATCGTGCCCGGGTCCACGTTCAGATACGGGTCAAGCTTTTGCTGGATAACCGAAAAGCCGCGGGCTTGCAGCACGGCGGCCAGGGCGCTGGCGGTAAGGCCTTTGCCAAGGCTGCTCATCACGCCGCCGGTTACAAAAATAAACCGGGTTTTCACAGAAGCGGAAGGGGCAGACGCGGCGCCTGGGGTGGCGTGGGTGGGTGGGGGTGGCGCCACCGTGGCCATGTTACTGGGCGCTTGGGCTCACAGGCGCGGTGGCCACGGGTGCGGTAGCCACGGGCGCGGTGGGGGTCGCGTCGGCGGCGGCGGCCAGGGGCATGGGTGCTGGCAGGGCAGAGGGCATAATCGAGCCCTTGGCAACAGGCGTCGCCACCTCTCCGGCCATCACCGAGCTCTCTTTGCCGGCGCCTTTGTTCAAATAGGCCATGGTGAGGCTCAAAATAAGGAAGGCTGCGGCCAGAAAGGCCGTGGGGCGCGCCAGGGGGTTGCGCACCACGGTTTGCGTGGTGCCACCGGCGCCCCCAAACATGCCGCCCGAAGCCGGGTCCGATTTCTGGAGAAGCACGAGCACAATCAGCGCCACGCACACAAATACGTTCAGAACCATCAATACGCTTGTCATAAAGCCTATCTACCCGTGGCCACAGCATCTGGCAAGGGGCACAAACACGCTTTTGCGCACGTTTGGGGCATTTGTGTGCATGGGTGGGCGGCCACAATCTTGCCAGCCGGGGCAGGAAGTGGCAGGGTGCGCACCAAAGTTTAGGCTCAACACCGCCCAGAAGGAGAACCCCATGCTCGAGAAACTCCGCCAATTCGGCTCCACCAAAGCGGCACGCATCATGCTGATAGTCCTCGCCATTTCCTTTGGCGCCTGGGGCATCGAGGGCTTTTTGCACAAGCAGCAGGGCGTGGTGGCCCTCACCGTCAACGGGGCCGATGTCCCCCTGACCGATCTCGCCGAGGCCTACGAGCAACGCACCAACCAGCTGGCGCAAATGCTGGGCGCCAAGCCCTCCGAGGAAGAGCTCGCAAACATGCGCGTGGCCGAGCAAGTGGTGTCCGAGGCCATCGCGCGCGCCGTGATGCGGGAAAATGCGGCCACCTTGAAGCTCGAGCCCGCCGTGCGCCAGCTGCAAGATGAAATCGCCACCATGGCCCCCTTTCAAAATGCCAAGGGCGAGTTCGACAGCGCCCAATACCGCGCCGCGCTCGCGCAGGTCAACCGCACACCCGAGATGTTCGAGCGCGAGCTGAACGCCGATCTTTCCGTGCGCAATTTTGCCAACCTGGTGCGTATCGAAGGCGTGCCGCCCGCCATGGTGGCCGCGCAGGAACAACTCGCCGCGTCAACCTTAACGCTCGAGATGGCCAGCGTCGCCACCCAACCCTTCACCAAACAACCCACCGAGGACGAACTGGCCAAGTTCTACGAGCTCAACCCCAACACCTACCGCAAACCCGAAGTGCGCAGCGGCAAGCTGTTGGTGGTAAGCCCCGCCAGCCTCAGCAGCACCATTAGCATCGCCCCCGCCCAGATCGAGGCCGAATACACCAGCAACAAAGAGGCCTATAATATGCCCGAAACGCGCGTGGTGCGGCACATTCTGCTGCCAAGCCAGGCCAGCGCCACGGCAGTTATGGCCACCATCACCGATGTCACCAGCTTTGTCAGCGCCGCCAACCAATACACCCAAGATCCCGGCAACACCCCGCCGGGCCAGCAGCCGCGCGGCGGTGCCTTGGGGGCCATTCAGCGCACCGATGTTGTCAAACCCTTCGGCGATATGGCCTTCACTCTAGCCCCCAACACGCTTAGCACCCCGGTTGAAAGCCAGTTTGGCTGGCATCTTATCTGGGTTGAAAGCATCAATCCCGCGCACACCAAACCCATGGCCGAGGTTGCCGAGAGCATTCGCAAGGGGCTCGTGGAAGCCGAAGCCAACGACGCCGCCACCCGCCTGGCCGACCAGGTCGACGAAGCCGTGGCCGGTGGCGCCAAACTGTCCGAAATCGCCGCCAAATTGGGCCTGAAGACCGAGCCCCTCACCCAGCTCACCCCGGCCGAGACCAACACCCCCGAGGCCGTGATGAAGGCCTTGTTTGCCACGCCCGAAAACCAAATCAGCACCCCCCTCACCTTGCCCCAGGGCGGTGTCGCATATGTCGAAACCACATCCGTCACCCCCGCCAGCATTCCGCCGCTTGAAAGCATCAAGGCGCGCGTGGTGGCCGATTGGCAGGCCCTGCAGGCCGAACTCGCCGCCAAGCGCACCGCAGAAGCCCTGCTCAGCGCTGCACGGGCGCCGGCCACGGGCGCAGCGCCGCGCACCTTGGCGCAGGCCGCCGCACAGGCGGGTGTCCAAGGGGGCGTCGCGGTCAAAACGCTTACGCTTAAAGCTACCGACGAAGCCCCCACCTGGCTCCAGCCCGAGCTGCTGAACGTGCAAGGCATGGCCATCGGCAGCACTTTGCCCCAAACCCTGCGCGAAGGCGGCACGTGGCACGTGGTGCGGCTGGCCTCACGCACGGCGGGCGCCC
>CANHVX010000101.1 GCA_947464215.1 Pseudomonadaceae bacterium
GGATAACACCGATGGGGCAACGGATGGCGGCACGATTGAGAATTTATTGCAAACCTTTGGCATTTATTAGCCATGTATGCGTTGCGGATATTCCGGGCTGAGGACAAAGACTTTTGGGTTGCGTTGCATCATGAAGCCTACCGCCCCCGAGTGGAGCCCATTTGGGGCTGGGATGTGGCGTTGCAGCGCAATTTTGCGCAAACGGAAATTGACACGCGCTACGATGGCCAGTTTGTGATTGTGGTGGATGGCGGAGATGCGGGTTACCTTTCCTATGCATGGAAAAACGATGAGCTTTATGTGTCGAATATCATTATGCGGCATGAATGGCGCGGGAAGGGGATTGGTGAACGTGTGATGCGTGACCTGATGGGATGGGCTGCACGGTTAGGCAAAAACGTGTTCTTGCGCACCTTTGAAAACAACCCCGCCAAGGCCTTTTATGAGCGGCTTGGGTTTGTGGTGTATGAGCACAATGCCTCTGACCACCATTACTATTTGCGTTGGTGCCCGCCTCGTTAGGCCTTTCTTCCGTCTGTTCAGGGCGGGGCAAATCTGCTACATATCGCTCATGACATTGGAACGTATGGCGATGGTGCGTGAATTAGAGCGGGTGCTGGACCTGCTCGGGAGGCGCCTTTGACGTTGGGGAATCGCGCGCGAAACTGAAGGCGCTAGAGGAGCAGGCCGCCGATGGCAACCTGTGGAATGATGGTGAACGTGCCCGCCAGGTTATGAAAGACAAAGCTTTATTGGAAGCCACCTTGGGCGCTTATGATGCCATACATACACGCATGGCCGATGCGCTGACGTTGATTGAACTGGGAGAAGCCGAGCGTGATGCCGCCACCGTGGCAGAAGGTGATGCCCAGTTGGAAAGCCTTATCCCGGACGCCAAGCGTTTGGAAACCCAGTGCCTTCTGGGTGGAGAGATGGATGCCGCCCATGCGTATTTGGAAATACATGCGGGAGCTGGGGGCACTGAAAGCTGTGATTGGGCAGCTATGTTGCTGCGTATGTATATGCGTTGGGCAGAGCGCGCTGGGTTCAAGGTTTCTCTGGTGGATGAAACGGCGGGTGACGGGGTAGGTATTAAGGGGGCAACCCTTTATATTCAGGGGCCTTATGCGTATGGTTTGGCGCGCACCGAAACGGGTGTGCATCGGTTGGTGCGGATTTCTCCGTTTGACAGTAATGCGCGGCGCCATACCAGCTTTGCCAGCGTGTTTGTCTACCCAGAAGTGGACGATAATATTGATATTACTGTGGATATGAGCCAAGTGCGGGTGGACACCTACCGCAGCAGCGGCGCCGGTGGGCAGCACGTGAACACCACCGACAGTGCCGTGCGCCTTACCCACCTCCCCACCGGCCTTGTGGTGGCCTGCCAACAAGACCGCAGCCAACACCGCAACCGCGACATTGCCATGCAGCTTCTGAAAGCCAAGCTCTATGAACACGAAATGCGCCAGCGGCAAGCGGTGAAAGACAAGGTGGAGGCGGGGAAAACGGATATCGGCTGGGGACACCAGATACGCAGCTATGTTCTTCAGCCCTACCAAATGGTGAAAGACCTGCGCACCGACGTGGAAACCAGCAACACAGCCGCTGTGCTGGATGGGGATATTGACCTGTTTATACAGGCTTCGTTAGCCCACGGCGTTTAAAGCTATTTGCCTCATTGTTTAGCCAGTGCTGCACATGTGCCCAGCCTGTGCTTCCGCTCCTCACATACCGAAGATGTATGCTGCGGTGCGGTTCTCGTCTGGTCGCATGTTCGCCGTCTGCCTAAACAATGATTCAAACAGCTTTAACTCTGATGGCTGTGACGTTTGGGCAACTGTGGGTAGGGCAAAGGCTCGGATTTCCGCCAAACGATATGAAGATTTGGCCGGGCTGTGCTAGCGTGTATGCATGTCTGGATGGAATGATTTGCAGGTTCGCGCGGGCCGTCTGGAACAGGCGGAAGTTGCGCTTTTTGCGAGCTCGTTCCTGGACATATTTGGTGTAAGTGGCCGCGCCGACGACGTTTTGACCGCGCGCGTTTTGTTGCAGCCTGAAAAATTTTTGATGTTTGCTGTTTGGAGTGCCGCGGGTTCGGTGGCGATGGGCGTTGCCCTTTATCTTGGGTTTTTTATGGTGGCTGCGTTGGTGCCCGCGGGCGTTTTGCCAACAGACAACATGTTTTTGGCGGCGCTTTACAAGATATTTGGCGAGCTTGGCTGGCTGGTTGTGTTGGTGACGGCGTTAGCAAGCCCCATTTATGCCATGGTTATGGCGCTTACTGGATTTTTTGGCGCACATATTTTGCCTTTGTTGCTCTCGGCCACGCTGGTGCGGGGCGGGCGCGCGCTTTATGTGGCGTGGATTTTGTGGCGCAGCGGTGCCCGGCAACAAAATTGGATTCAGCTGTATTTCGGCGGGCTTACCGTGATGGTTACTGTGGTTTTGATGGTGACCTTTCTTATGGTATTAGCTTTTGTATGGACAAGGTAAGAAGGATGTAGGCATGCCCATTTCCCAACGTTCTGTTTTGCTTGCTCTTATGTTCCTTTCGGGGTGCATGGCCACGCCGCCCGCCCCGGTGATTGAGGGGCAAAACCAGAAAAATGCCCAAGCTTTCCGGCGTGTTGAGAGTGGACCAGCTGCGGCGCCCGCAGGCCCTTCCGTTGCTACGGCGCCTGCGCAGGCCTTTAGCCAGCCCGTTGCGCCGACGCTGGTGGTGGAAGATATCGGTTCGGCCCCACGTGCGACGCCGCGCGTGGCTGCGGCTGCAACCACGCAACCTCTTGAAACAATTTCTCCTGCGGCGGGGCCCACGGCCCCCAAGCCCGCCGTAGAGAATACGCCTTATGTGGTGCAAGATTCTGATACGCTTTACAAAATTGCACGCACGATGAAAGCCAAGCCGGATGATATCTTGCAGGCCAATAACTTAAGCAGCGCCGCGGACATAAAGCCTGGGCAGGAGTTGGTTGTTCCTTCGCGTAAGCATGTTGAAAATACAAGTTTTTCGGAGATGATTGGGGATTATTTGCGGCAGCCCAATGCCGCGCCGCGCGTGAGCGAGGTGCCCGCAGCCACGCAAGCCACCGTGCAAAGCCCGACGCAGGCCTTTGAGAAGACACAGGTTTCTAGGTATGACGTGGCACGGATTGAGCCCTCTTCAGGGACGCCTCCCACACCCGATGATACGATTAAGCTTTTAAAACACAAAGTGGTGGCCGGAGAGACGATTTACCGCATCTCGCGGAATTATGGGGTTTCGGTGTTGGACATTATGGCGGTGAA
>CANHVX010000102.1 GCA_947464215.1 Pseudomonadaceae bacterium
CCGGCTTGCAGCGCGGCGTCGGTATGGCAATTCTCAGCAGGGAAGAGATGGACAACAGCTTGCACGACAAACTGTTAGTATTCAAAGGCGAGCAGACTGCCTACTGGTCATCGTTCAAAAAATACGCATCGCCCGCACTGCTGGCCGATCATGAATCCGACAGCAAATCCGCTGAAACACAACAGGCCGAACGCCTAAGCCAAGAGCTGCTGGCAGCCTTGCACACCAATACCAAACCAACATTTTCATCAGAAACCTGGTGGGATGCGATAACCGCCTCAATCGATGGGATGTCTGGCCTCGATGTCATTTCGGAAAAAGAAGTTCTAAGTCGCATGGATTCACTCCAACGCGGCATGACCATCAAATTTTACAGCGAATTAGGCGCCGGCTTGGTCATGTTAATCATTCTGTCTGTGATGATGTTCATCGTCATGGCCGATGTCAAACGCATCATCGATTTGGTCCGCTTCGTCAAAGGCAGCTCGCGCGAACTGAACGACGCGATGAAGGTGGTCCACAGCTCCACCTCCGAGGCCTCCCAAATGACAGATTTCCAGCAATCAAGCCTCCAGCAGGCCGCCGCTGCAGTCGAGGAGAACACGGCAAGCATCATCGAAATCAAGCATCTGGCGCAAATGGTTGCCAACAGTGTGGAAAACATTCGTGGTGCCTCAACCAATGCCAACACCGCCATGGAGAAATTATCGGGGAACGCCTCGGAAATTAATAAAATCATCGGAATCATTCAAAGCATTGCCGACCAGATCAACCTCTTGGCGCTCAACGCCGCCATCGAGGCGGCGCGGGCAGGGGATGCCGGCCGGGGTTTTGCCGTGGTGGCCGATGAAGTGCGCAAATTGGCGGTAAGCACCACCCAGAGCACCATTGAAATTTCAAGCATTGTGAAGAGCCTCGGCGAAAACGTGCAACTCAGCGCCACCGCCATGGGCAGCATGACAGGCGCTCTGGGCAGCATCACCGAAGGTGTGGAGAAAGTGAATTCATCGTTGGGCCAGCAAAGCGCCGTAATGGCAGAACTTGCCGCCAGCGTCAGCGAGCTTTCAGTCAAATCATCGCAGCTGTCCAGCAGCATGGGTGGCATCAGCGACAACGCCAACCGCACCGCCGTCACATCCACGCAGCTGGCATCGCTCACAAATACGTTCAAAATCTAAAACTCGTGTCGTATAGGCTGCGAACAACGGGGGGGCTTAGGCCCCCCTCACGTTATTAATACTCCCCCTATACACTTCGCATAATATATATTATGTTAAATAACTATTTAAGAAATCAGGCCCCTATAGCCCCCTCTCTATATCTGGGCGCGGTCAAACCACCATCCGCACATGGCCACTCCCAGCAACGTATAGGTGCCATCTACGTGGCCGCTTTGGGTCGCCTGCCACAAGGCGTCCACGCGCGGCATATCAAACAGAGCGCGCACATGGGGGCTGTCAAACAGGGCTTCACGCATCATGGTGCGGCCTTGGCCGCGCATCCATACGCGCATGGGCGCGCCAAATCCTGTTTTGCTGCGGTCAAGCACGGCATCCGGCACGCGCCCACGCATGGCGGTCTTAAAATAGGCTTTGGCATGCAGCCCACGCATCTTGTCGCGCGGGTTCACCTGCGCCATCCATTGCATCAGGCGCCGGTCGGTGAATGGCACGCGCATTTCCACACCCGCTACCATGCCCGCCTTGTCACCGTAGTTCAAATTATGGTCAGGGAGAAACCCAAACAGCTCCGCATAAAGCAGGCGGTTCACAAGGCTTTGTCCGTCGCTTTCTGCTATCGCCGCAGCCAGTTCCTCACCCCAACCTAAAACCTCTTCAGAGGCCCCCACGCTCGGCCGCACCAGCTGCCAGGCATCGGGCTGGCTATTGGTGAGGAACGCATGCAATAAAAAGCGTTGGTCATCATGGCCAAGCAAGCCCGCAAGGCGCTCCATGCGTCGGCGCATAGGCCCACGTGTAAGGGGCGCCAATACGCCCGCCATGCCTCCGGCAAGGTTACCAAAGCGCCCCAGCATCTCGCGCAGCCGCGCACTCTGGTGGCGCCGATAGCCCGTGAGCACATCATCGCCACCACTACCCGAAAGCAGAACCTTCAAGCCGTCGGCACGGGCGCGTTGGCTTATGGCTTCCACAAAAAAGGGCGCAGGGTCAGCGGTGGGCTCATCCAGCATCCAGGCCAAATCAGGCAAGCGCTGCAAGGTTTCGTGCACGTCAATATGAAGGGTTTCCAAAGGCACCTGAAGATGCTGCGCCACCAACTTCGCATAATGTGCGTCATCACCAAACCCCTCCGCCGTCATGTCGGCGCCACGGAAACCAATACAATATGTTTTTTCAGGGGCATGGCCCGTGGCCACCATGCTGGCCACAATGGCCGAGCTATCCACACCGCCGCTCAAAAAAGCGCCCAGCGGAACATCAGCCGTGCATTGTTCCGCCACAATCTCATCCCACAGCGGCAGCAGGCGCGCCGGCGTGCGGGTGGCGTCATAAACGGGGCCGCGGGGGCCTAGCGGGGCTTGGGGTGGCCACCACCAACGGCCGATTGTCGTGCGCACACCGCCCCCCTTCCCGCCTTTGGCGCGTACACGCAGCCAATGCCCGGGGCGTAATTTCCGTATGCCGCGCACCGGCGTGCGCTCACCGGGTGTCCACAGAAAGCTTACATACTCTTGCAACGCCACACCATCAGCCGTCAGGTCAATGCCAGCCTCAGCGGCAATACCCATCAAGGCCTTAAGCTCACTGGCAAACACCAACCCGCGCGGGGTTTCGGCATAATAGAGAGGCTTGATGCCCGCGTGGTCACGCACCAGCAGCAGCTCTTGGGTCTCACGGTCCCATAAGCCAATGGCAAACATGCCCTCCAAGCGGTCCAGAAAACCCATGCCATAGGCATCATAGAGCGGCGCCAACACAGCGGTGTCGCTGGCGCGGTTGAAGGCGTAATCGCGCAGCTTGGGGTCGGCTGCCAAGGCTTTGTAATTGTAAATTTCACCGTTGAAAACAATGTGGTAACGCCCGCCAACCGCCGCCATCGGCTGGCTGGCTGCCGCCGAAAGGTCAATAATGCTTAAGCGCCGGTGCACCAACCCAACAGGCAATCCGCCTGAACGCTCCTCATGCCAAAGCCCTTCGCCATCGGGGCCACGGTGGGCCAGCCCTTGGGCTAACGTGGCACACAAGGCCTTCCCTTTGGCACCGCCAAAATCGCCCACAACACCTGCAATACCGCACATGGGTTAA
>CANHVX010000103.1 GCA_947464215.1 Pseudomonadaceae bacterium
CCGGTGGCGGTGATAACCACGCTGCGGGCGCGGCCGGCCGGCCCCAACTGTTCATGAAGGAATTCATTCAGCTCTTTGCCGCGTTCCCCAATCAGGCCAATAACGGTGATTTCGGCGTGGCTGTGCTGGGCCAGCATGCCCATCAGCACGCTTTTGCCCACGCCGCTGCCGGCAAAAATGCCCAAGCGCTGGCCTTCACAGAGGGGCAGCAGGGTGTTGATAACCCGCACACCGGTGTCCAACTTGGCGCCAAGGGGCTGGCGCTGGAAGGCGGGGGGTGGGCTGGCGCGGAGGGGTTTGTTTTCGCCACCCAGGGCGGCCAGGGGGCCCATACCGTCCAGGGGTTCGCCCAGCGCATTCAGCACGCGGCCAATCCAGCTGTGGTTGATGCGCATGGTGGGCGGGGTGGGTTCGGGGTAGACGCGCTGGTTGGCACCCAGGCCGTCCAGGGCGCCAAAGGGCATCAACAGGGTTAGGTCTTGGTGGCTGCCAATAACTTCGGCGGCAACGGGGGTGCCATCGGGGCGGAAAATGCGGCAACGGTGGCCGATGGTCACATCGGTAAGGCCCGCGGCGTGCACCACCAGGCCTTCCACACCCACCACACGCCCGTAGCGGCGCGCGGTAGGGAGTGTGCCGATCTGATGGGTAAGGTCAGACAAATCATGGCCGCCACCTGCAGCGGGTGTGGGGGAGGCGGGGGGGCGTTGCGTAAAGTCCACGGCACCTAGGTTGCCATGGCTGTGGGGGCTTGCCTACCCCTTGTGCAAGGTTGGCGCACGCCTTAGTATCATCTTTAATAACAAGAGAGGTTTTCCGTATGCTTAATGCCAATGCCGCCCGCGCCGGGAGTAAAGAGTCTGCGTTGTCCAGCTTACAGCAGCTGGTCACGTTCGAGCTATTTGGCGAGGTTTTTGCCCTGCCGATTCTCGATGTGCGTGAAATTATTCGCCCAACCGCCATCACGCCGGTGCCGCAGGCGCCGGGGTTTGTCGAGGGGGTCATCAACCTGCGGGGCCAGATTATCCCGGTGGTCGACCTCCGCAAACGCTTCGGCATGAGCGCCGAGAACAGCACCGACGACACTCGTATCGTGGTGGTCGAGCTGGGCAACGGGATTGTTATCGGCCTGATTGTCGACGCCGTGCGCGAGGTCGAACGCATCCCGACCGACACCATCACCCCGCCGCCAGCTCTGGTTGCGGGCAGTGTAGGGGCTGAATACATCAAAGGTATCAGCAACCACGAAGATAAAATGATTGTCCACATCGACATGCGGAAGGTATTTAATACCGATGAAATATCCGCGCTGGAAAAATCATCATAAATTATTGATAAATAATAAAATGGCTCCCACAGGGGGCCTTTTTTTGTGGGGCGGGAGGGGCACGGGGGTGGTTGCGGGTCTTTTTTGCGCCCATTTGCCGATTTCCCGCTTGCATCCCCCTTCATTTCCCGCTATATGGCCCCTAACCAGCACCTCCGGGTGCATAACCGAATGGAGCCAAAGCCCATGAAGAACGCCATTATCAGCGCCATCGACGCTGCCACCGCCCAAACCAACGTTCCTGCGTTTAACGTGGGCGATACCCTGCGCGTGCAGGTCAAAATTAAGGAAGGCGAAAAATTCCGCCTCCAGGCGTTTGAAGGCGTGTGCATTGCCCGCCACAACAAGGGCGCCGGCAGCAGCTTTACTGTGCGTAAACTTAGCTTTGGCGAAGGTGTTGAGCGCGTATTCCCCCTTCACAGCCCTGTGCTGGAAAGCATTACCGTGGTTCGCCGTGGCGATGTGCGCCGCGCCAAGCTGTATTACCTCCGCGGCCGCACCGGTAAAGCGGCACGTATTACCGAAAAAGCCCGTGTATTTGGCTTGGTAGCCCCTGTGGGCGAAGTTGCCAATGCCGCCGAAGCCGCAGCTGCCGCAGCTGCCGAGGCCACGGTTCAAGCCTAAAGAGTAGGCAACGTAAGTCTGTTCAAGGGCCCCCGTGGGGGCCCTTTGTGTAGGGTAAAGGTTGGCGGGGGGGTGGGTTTCCGTTAAGCTTGGCCCATGCAAGGGGCGGGCGGCCAGATGGGTGCAAGCGCGGGGGGCGGGGTGCCACCGGCGGTTGCGGCGTTGGTGTGGGATATGCTGGCCAGCGGCATCACGCATGAGCTTGGGTCTGCGCCATTCCCCTATTGTCTCCCTGTTGCCCCCGCCGAAAATCTGGCTGTGCATGTGGCGCCGCCGGTGGCCCCCAAGGGCCCGGCCGAAGCGCCGATGCCGGTCGAAAGCGCGGCGGCACACGTGTGGGCAGCGGGCGAGGGGGGAGGCACAACGGTGGTGGTGGCTGCCGAGAAAGAGCCAACAGGCGCGGCGCGCCAGCTGCTCCAAAATATGCTGAAGGCGGTGGGGCTGGCCGAGCAGCCGGTGGGGGTTGTGGGGGTGTGGGGCGCGCCGGCCGGCCTGTTGGCCGCGGGGGTGGCCGAAGCGCTGGTGGCACACATTCAGGCGCAGAGCCCCGCGCGCGTGCTCGTGTTGGGGCAAGGGCCGTTGGGGGCCTTGGTGGGCCAGCCGTGCGCGGTTACCCCCTGGCACGAAGCGCCAACGGTGCTCCCTCTTCCCGCGCAGGTTGGCCCTGTCGGGGTTACTTATGCGCTGGAACATATGCTGAAATACCCCACCCACAAACGCGCGGCTTGGCAGCATCTGCGGCGGTGGCAATCACAACAAAAGGGGTCGCAGTCATGAAGAATTGGGGAGTTATGGTGTGCATGGCCGTGCTGCTGGCGGCGGGCGTGGCGGGGGCGGAAACACGGCTGGGGCGTGGGCAACCGCTATCGGGTGGGGTGGCGGCGGTAGAGCCGGCGGCCGGAGAACCTTCCCTGCTCGATGAACGCGCCGACGCGCTGAAGTTCGGCGCCGAGGCCGCCGAGGCCGACGAGGGCACTTCCGTCAGTGCCATTCCCGCCTTGCTCAAGCCGGCCGAGGCGGCGGCCACCCGTGCCGCCCTGCGCGAGGCGCGGGCGGGCAAGGCGCCCAATCTGGCCAAAGTTCCGGCGTTTTTGCATGGGCAGGTGCAGGCGGCCTACCTGTTGGGCTCGGCACGGGTGGGGCCAGCTCAGCTCAACCGTTGGCTGGAAACATACCCAAACCTTGCTCAGGCAGGTAAGGTGTATGAGCTGGCCGAAAGCCGCCGCGCGCGCCCGCACCAGGCATGCAAAACCAAGATCGTGAAAGAGAAGAA
>CANHVX010000104.1 GCA_947464215.1 Pseudomonadaceae bacterium
AACACACGACAGCACTACTTTACCACCCACGGTGGTGCTCTTCAAAATCTCATTGGCACCACAGGCGGCCAAATCGGGCACACCCACGTCATTGCGGGCAAAGTCTTGCACCAGGGGGTCTTTTTCCACCGTAATCCCCACTTGGTCCACGCGGCAGGAAAGGCGGCCACCGGTCATGGTCAGCATTTCGTTGGTCGAGCAGTTGGGCAAGCTGGTTACAATATCACTGCGGGCGAAGTCGTGCACATTGGGGTCGGTTTCGCGGGTCAACCCTTTTTGGTCGGTCAAGCAGGTCAAGGTGCCGCCGCCGGCCACGCTCAACACTTGGTCCTGGCCACAACTCGGCAGGGGGGCTTTGGCGAAGGCCTGCACGGTGGGGTCGGCTTCAGTGCTTAAAAATCCGCTTTGTACACAGCCCAATTCACCGCCGGTCACACCCAAAATGCTCCCACCCGAACAGCTTGGCAGGTCTTTTTTGGCAAACCCCTTCACGGTGGGGTCGGTTTCGCTTTCACAGATCCAGTTGTTGCCGTCGTAGCGCAGTTTTTCGCCGGCATTGCCGCAATTGCCAAGCTCGGCTTTGGCGTGGGGCTTAACGGTGGCCATTTCGGCCTGCAGGGCGCCAACGTCTGTTTCTGTTTTGGTCAAGCGGGCGTTGGTTTTGGCGTTTTGCAGTCCACGCCCCCCACTTTGGGTAAAAAACTGTTCTTGGGCAAAGGCTTGGCTTGGGTAAACAACCGCCGAGGCCAGTAGCAAAAGGGGTGTCATTAGGCCAGCCAGCAGGGGCCCAATCGTCAAGGGGCGTCCAAACCGGGCGGGCAAGCGGCGTTGCGTCACTGTCTCTTTCTTATTCTGTTAGGCGCCAGTTTCCCTGACACCACACGCCATGCTTGGGCAAAATCAACGTCTCCACAAGATGTTAAGGCCGTTAGGCCCCACGTCAGCCATGGGTGCTATGGCCTAAGCGCCACAATCACCCCCATACACAGCCATAAGGGGGGTAAAACGCCATGAAATCGCATACATATACATGTTTTAAGCGTATACTTAACAAAGGGCACAGGTATACACACCGAGATTCTTGCCAAGGCCCGTCAAAACGCCTAAACACAGGGGTATGCCGTCAGCGTCTTCGCCTTCTCCCCAACGCGTCATGGTGGTGCTGGGCACCCGCCCCGAGGCCATCAAACTGGCACCCTTGGCACTGGCTTTGCGGAAGGACCCCCGCTTTACCCCTATTTTGGTCAGTACGGGCCAGCACCGCGAGATGCTGTGGCCCATTTTGGAATGGTTTGGCCTCACGCCCGACCACACGCTCGAGGTCATGGCTCCCGGCCAGCCCTTGGCCATGCTGTCGGGCAAACTGCTGGCAGGGTTGCATGGGCTTATGGAGGCCGAGCGGCCCGACCTCGTCGTCGTGCAGGGCGATACCACCACCGCCTTTATGGCCGCGCTCACCGCCTATTATGGCTACGATTATTATGTGCGGGCAGAAAGCAACACGCGCCGCACCATCGAAATCGTGCATATCGAGGCCGGGCTGCGCACGGGCAATATCTACGCTCCCTTCCCGGAAGAGATGAACCGGCGGCTTATCGGCCGGCTGGCGCACTGGCATTTTGCCCCCACGGCGGCGGCGGCCGAGGCTCTGTTCGCCGAAGGCCACCACCAGAATGTGTTTATCACCGGCAATACGGGCATCGACGCCCTGCACATGGCCACCCACAAGCTCAAAGCCGAACCCCGGCGCCTGCCCGCGCCGCTTACCGAAGACATGCTGGCCAAACCGTTTGTGCTCATCACCGGCCATCGGCGCGAGAATTATGGCGAAGGCTTCGCGCACATCTGCCAGGCCATCACGCGGCTGGCGGCGCGCTTCCCCGAACACACGTTTGTCTATCCCGTGCACCTCAACCAGCACGTGCAGGGCCCGGTGCGCGCCACGCTGGGCAACATTTCCAACGTAGTGCTCACTCCCCCGCTAGACTACCCCGATTTCGTCAACGTCATGCAGCGCGCGCACCTTATTCTTACCGATAGCGGCGGCCTACAGGAAGAAGGCCCCGCGCTGGGCAAGCCGGTGCTGGTGATGCGCGACATCACCGAGCGCCCCGAAGGGGTGCTGGCCGGCACGGCGCGGCTGGTGGGCACCTCAGAAGAGAAAATCGTCGATGGTGTCTCCGAACTTCTCAGCAATCCCGCCTGTTATCAGGCGATGGCCCAAGCGGTAAACCCCTACGGCGACGGCCAGGCCACCGCGCGCATCCTCAATCTGCTGGCGGGCGAAAGCGCCGAGGCACATACCTTCAACCCATTGTTAAAGTCAAAAAAATAACATGAAGCTTCTCGCGCTCGACTTCGACGAAACCCTCGCTCTCACCTACCAATATGTCATTCCGGTGTGGGATACCTTCATGGCCGAGTGGCTGGTGCGGCACGGGCACTATGCCACGCCCGAGGCTGCCTATGGCGAAATGCGCAAGCACACGTTCAACAATCCCTACGGCTGCGGCCCCACCTTTTTGGCCAAGCACTTTGGCCGTAACACGGCGTGGATAGATGCGTTTTACCAAGCCGTGGCACCGTTAGCCACTGCCGCCTGTATCGAAGGCGGCATGGCGCCCAACCCGGCGCTGAATGCCAAATTGGCCGAATTGGCTGAAAACGGATACATCCTCACCATTATTTCCCAGGCCCACCGCGATTATATCCTGCCGCTGCTGCCCGTGTTGGGGGTGGCCAACCTGTTTCCGCCGGCTTTGGTGGTCGACCGTGCGCACAAGCGCCTCAACCCCCACGGCTACGAAGTGGCCCAGCACCTCACCAGCCACCTCAAACCCAGCGCGTGCTATATCGCCGATGACAGCGCCGAAAACTTCCCTCACGCCACCAGCTGCGGCTATATCTGCGCCCATATCCACCCCGAGGCGCCGGCGCGCAAGGTGCCCACGGCCCAGGCGCACCACACCACCCTGCTCAGTTTTCTGAACACGCTCCCCCTGCACGCCTAAGCCCCAAGCGGGCCCACCACCGCCTAAAACGGCAGCTTAAGTTCATTGCCCACCGTATTGCCAGCTTCTGGGGCCAGCAACCCATCTTGGCTAAACTGCGCCACGGTGCCGCGCTTGCTGCGTAACACAATAATGGTCAGGCGGCGGTTTTTCATATGGGTGGGCTGGTCGGGCAGCATCAGCTCGCTGCCGGCAAATCCTG
>CANHVX010000105.1 GCA_947464215.1 Pseudomonadaceae bacterium
CGGCACATGACTTTCTGGTGAACGTAAGTGGCCTGCTGCGCGGCGCCGGGCTGATTGAAGAGCAAAAATTTATGGCCATGGCCACCGTGGCCAGCCGCGATGGCCTCACCGGCCTTTACGACAAAACCACCTTTGCGCGACTCATGGATGACGAACTTAACCGCCAAGCCCGCTTCGGCAGGCCTGTGGCTCTGGTGCTGATGGATATTGACCACTTCAAGCGCCTGAATGACACCTTTGGCCACGCCGATGGCGATGCCGTGCTGGCGCAAACCGGCGACATTATATTACAAGCCGCGCGCAGCACCGACATTTGCGGGCGTTTTGGCGGCGAGGAATTTGCGATTCTTCTCCCCGAAGTGGATGCCCATGCCGGTGCGGTGCTGGCCGAGCGTATCCGCGCCATGGTGCAAACCGCCTTTGCCGACACGCCCTACCTTGTCACTGCCAGTTTTGGCGTGGCCTCGGGCCACCCCGGCGTGAAAGCCGATGACCTGATACGCGCCACCGACGCGGCGCTCTACCGCGCCAAGCACAACGGGCGGAACCGGGTGTGGATGGCCGAGGAAGTGGTGACGGTGGTTTAAGGCTGTGTGCCTCATCCCTGATTTATAAAGCTTTAGATAGTGATAGAGTTTGTGTTGGCGTCTTTGACGTGGACATCGGTGAGCGTTTTGCCGTTGAATTGACGCATTTTTAATGTAACCGCCACCGTAAGCGGGCGGCCCCCGCCCTGCGCCAAAGCGGCGCCCAAGGGTGTTGGCGCGGCGCCAAATGCCACCGCCTCGACCTGCGGGCCGCCCGTGCTGCTTTGCAGGCGCAGCTTTAGATGCTCGGCCGTGGCGCCCACCGGGCGCGCGTAGGTAACCACCGTGCTTGGCACCGCCAACACCGGCTCGGCATTGGAGGGGCCAAAGGGTGCCATCTGCTGGAGGCTCTGGGCCAATTCGGCATTCAGCCCGCCCACCGCCGCCAGCCCCTCCACCCGCACCACCGGCGCCAACGCCCACGCCAGCGGCACCCCCGCCAAGCCCTGTGCCGCCAGCTGGCCCCACACATGCTGCTGCATCTGCCGCTGAAACGCCGCCACGTTTTCCGCCTTCAGCGTAACCCCCGCCGCCGCCGCGTGGCCGCCGCCCGACACCAACACGCTGGCGCAGGCCGCCACCGCCGCGCCCAGATTGATGCCCGCCACGCTGCGGCCGGAACCCTTCAGGTGCCCGTTGGCATCGGCCCCCAAAACAAAGGTGGGGCGGTTCATGCGGTCCTTCACCCGGCTGGCCACAATGCCCACCACCCCCGGATGCCACCCCTGCCCGTGCAGCACCAGCACCGGTGTTTCCGGCTCGGCCGCCAGTGTGGTTTCCGCCTGGCGCAGCGCTTCGTGCAGAATCGCTTTTTCCATCTCTTGCCGCGCGGCATTCAGCTGGTGCAGCTGCTGCGCGAAGGGATAGGCACTCTCGGCGTCTTCCGCCAACAACAGATTCAGCGCGCTCTGGGCGCTTTCGATGCGGCCCGCCGCATTCAGCCGGGGGCCCAGCGCAAAGCCCAGGCTGTAGGTTGAGACATCGTCCTTCACCCCCGCAACACTGGCCAATGCCGCCAGCCCACGGTGCTGCCAGGTGCCCAACTGCTGCAGCCCCTTGGCCACCAACACACGGTTGGTGCCGGTGAGCGGCATGACATCGGCCACTGTGGCCAGGGCGACCATATCGAGCAGGGGGGTTAATTTGGGCTCGGGCCGGGTGGCGGAAAAAAACCCCGTGCTGCGCAGGTGGCGGTTCAGCGCCAGCAACAGATAAAACACCACGCCGCTGCCACAGAGGCCTTGCAGCGGGCTGGTGTCGTCGGGCCGGTGCGGATTGAGCACCGCCACCGCCGTGGGCAGGGCCCCGCTGGGCGGATGGTGGTCGGTGACAATGACATCCATACCCAGTTTCGCGGCCTCGGCCATGGCCGCGGGGGCGTTGGTGCCCGTATCGACCGTGACCAGCAGTTTCACCCCCTGCCCGGCCAGCGTATGCATGGCCGGTGCGGTGGGGCCATAGCCCTCGGTGAGCCTATCGGGGATGTAGCGCAGAGGTTCGTTCCCCAGCGCCCGCAGATAGCGGGTGAGGATGGAGGTGGCGCAGGTGCCATCGACATCGTAATCGCCAAAAATACCTATTTTTTCGTGATGCTGGAGCGCGTGGACCATGCGCGCCACGGCGGCCTCCATATCCTTCAGCAGGGCGGGGTCGGGCAGGTGCTCCAGACGGGGATTGAGAAAGGTTTGGATGGCCTCGGGGGCGGTGTAGCCCCGGCTAATCAGGATTTCCGCCACCGTGCGCGGCAGCCCCAAACTTTGCGCCAAGGCCGCCCCCGCCCGGCGCGTTTCGGCCGTGGGCCACACCCAGCGCGCGCCCAGCACCGACAATGCCGGAGGTGCAGAGAGGACAGGCGCGGCCACAGACATGCCCCTTTGTGACACAGCATGACCGGCTGCGCCAGAATATTGGGGCCCCTGACCGACCAAAAAAACACCGCCCGAAGGCGGTGTGAACAACCGAATACTTTATTTGGTTGAGGACGTGGTTTGCTTGCTCCACTCCATGCCCTGCATCATCTGCTTGCCGATCATGTCGGTGCATTGAGCCTGGGTTTTTTGCCATTGCTGGGCCATATCTTGGGCGGTGACCTGTGCCTTTTCCGCGACCTTCTGGCTCAGTTTGGCTTGCTTTTGCATGTAATCGTCCATGCCCTTGGCGGTGCTGAGTTCGCGCATGGTTTCGATGCAATCTTCCATGCTGCTCTGGGCATACTTGAATTGCTTTTCGGTGCAGGTGGAGAGAGTGTCGGCCCAGAGGCTGCTCACCTTCTTCATCACTTCCATGTTTTGCTTGGACATGGACATGGCGCTGTTCATATCGAACAGTTTTTGCATGGCTTGTGCGGCCTGTTGGGGGTCGAACATTTTGGAAAAATCGTTATTAAACATATTGGAGGGAAACACGCTGAGGGCCCTTTCATGCGTTGGTGGGTTATTGTTGCCCCCACTGTGCGGAGGTTCGGAGGGGTTGTCAACACCTTTTGTGCAACGCAGCATGATTTAGATTCAGATAGTTAGCCTCTACTTTATCGGACCTTTGTTGACCCCGGCCATCTGGATGCGCGGTTTTTTTGACCGTTCTTGCATCACCGGGCCGGCACGGCTGGTTTCCACCCG
>CANHVX010000106.1 GCA_947464215.1 Pseudomonadaceae bacterium
CAAGCCCCTCTCCCCACAGGCTACGTGGAGAGAGGGGCTAACGTATTATTTAATCAGCGGGCTCCAGGCCGGGTCGCTGGCATTGGTTGGCGTGGGCAGCTCACGCAGGTTGTAACCGGTGAGGTCGATGGTCATCACGCGGGTGCGGTCGCTGCGGTTGGCTTGGCGGCTGAACACCAGCACGCGGCCGTTGGGCGCCCAGGTGGGGTTGTCGTCCATATAGCTGTCGGTCAGCAGGCGTTCTTCGCGGCCTTCAGGGTCAATCACACCAATGTGGAAGATACCTTTGCTTTGCTTCACAAACGCAATCAGGTCGCCACGGGGGCTCCAGGCGGGGCTGTAGTAACGGCCTTCGCCATAGGTCAAACGCTGCACATTAGACCCATTGGCGTCCATGATGTAAAGCGCAGGCACACCACCACGGTCGCTGTTGAACACAATCTTCTTGCCATCGGGCGAATAGCTGGGCGAGGTGTCAATCCCGCGCCAGAAGGTCAAGCGCTTTAAGGCGCGGCTACCCATGTCCATTTCATAGATTTCCGGGTTGCCTTCGTGGCCGGTGGTGAGCGTCATCGCCACTTTGTTGCCATCGGCATTGAAGCGCGGGGTGCTGTTCAAGCCTTCAAAGTCACCAATGATAGTCTGCTGGCCGGTCGGCATGTCCAAAAAGTAAAGGCGCGGCAAGCCATTGGCATAGCTCATATAAATGATTTTCTGCAAATTGGGGTTAAACCGTGGGGTCAGCACCAGGCTGGAACCATCGGTCAAGCACTGGTAGTTGGCACCATCTTGGTCCATCACGCACAGCTTTTTCTGGGTCTTGTTGTCCAGGCCTTTGGTTTCGCCAATGTGCACAATGCGGGTGGCAAAGTAGCCATCTTCCCCGGTCAATTCTTTGTAAATGTCATCAGAAATCCGGTGGGCGATGTGCCGCCAGAAGCGGGCATCCACGGTGTAACGGCGGCCCACCAGCTGCTGCTCGGTCTGGGTGTCGTAAAGGCGGTATTCCACCTTAATTTGCCCGCCCTCTACCGTGCTCACACTGCCGGTCACCAAGGCATCGGCGTTTATGCCGCGCCAGTCGCCATACGCCACCCCTTGGCTGGCCAGTTGGGCGGGCGTTTGCAAGTAGGCATCGGTGCGCACCACCTTAAAGGGGGTGGAATTGCCAAAGTTGTTGCGCATCACAGAAGCAAGGTCAGCACCAAAACGGGCTTCATCGGGGGTGGCGCCATAAAAGGCGGGCACGGCCACGGGTATGGGCGCGGCGCCGGGTTGCGAAAGGTCAATGCGCACGCGGGCATAGGCAGGCAAGGCCACCACCACCATCATCACAAGGGCTACCCATCCAGCTATCATGCGTTGCATAAAACATCCCCCTTGTTGTTCTGTGTCATTGATACCCCACAACCCCCCTGCTCCACAACCCCGCCCGCTCACAAAACTGCCTACTGCGGCAACGGCTGAAAGGTAAGCTCAATGTCGCGGAAGGCTGCTTTATCCGCAGCCGGAATCGGCAGCGGAATGCTCTTGCGCACCGCCCGCACCAAACTGTTGTCAAAAAACGCCTGCCCCGAACTTTGGGTCACATACAGCTGCGTAATGTTGCCCGCATCATCCAGCGAAATCTGCACCGTCACCTGCAACCCACGCACGTCAAGCCCGGGCGCAATCAACCAATTGCGGCTCACATGGTCTCGTATCGCATTAATAACCCCGCTCGAAGCCAGGTTCACCTGCAACTGCGGCCCCTCACCGGCTTTTTGGGTGGAAGGCGCGGCGTTGGGCGTGGGTTGCGCGGGCGCCTGTTCGGCCATTTTGTCCACAAAATCAAGCTGGCTCAAAAAGTCTTCGGGGTTTTTCACCACTTTGGCGTCGGGGGTGTTTTGCACCACTTTTTTCTCACGCGGCGTTTTGTCCAGCACGGGCGGGCGCTCGGCGGCATTCACCGCGCTTTCTTTGGTCACGGTGGTGGGCGTCACGGGGGTGGCCAGCTTGGTGGTGGCATCCACGGGGGGGATATTCTTCGCCTCCGGCGGCGGCTCTTTGGGTGCGGGCGAATCCTGGGTGCGTATTTTTTCCGGCTCCACGGGCTTGGCGGGCATGGGTGGCACAGGCACACCCACCAGCTGCACTTTTATGCTTTGGGGCGGCGCGATGCGCGCGGTGGTGCCCAAGGTAAAGGTCATCAAAATCAGCGCCAGCACATGCGCCGCCACCGAATAGCCCACAAACCGCCCAAGGGTCGGCTGGGTGCTCAAACGGGGGTGGATGGCATAGGCCAAGGCAGGGTGCTCCGGTGTGCGGCTATTGGTTGGGCTCGGTCACTAAGCCCACGTCCACCATGCCGGCACTTTGGAGGGCGGCCATCACTTCCATCACAGTGCCATAGGGCATGCCGGCGTCGGCGCGCAGCAAAATGCTGGCCTCGTCGCGCCCTTCCTGAACAGCCCCCAACCGCGCCACCAGCTGGTCACGCGGCACCACCGCACTGCCCACGTAAATAGAACCATCGGCCTTGAGCGTAATTTCCACCGGCTTGTTTTGTTCAATCGGCTTGGCGTCGGCTTTCGGCAACGCCACCTGAACGCCCTGCGTCATCATCGGCGCGGCCACCATAAAAATAATCAGCAGCACCAGCATCACATCCACAAACGGCGTGATGTTCATTTCCGCCATAGGTTTATACACGCGGTGTCCTTTGTGGCCCGAGGGGCCCATGTTCATGCCCATGTGCGCGCCTTTCCGTTATTTCCGCCCGGCGCGCTTGGTGGTTTGGCGCTCCAGAACGGTCAGGAATTCGTCAATGAACGTCTCCAAACGCCCGGCATAGCGGCCCAATTGGCCACTCAACTTGTTGTAGCCAATCACGGCCGGAATGGCGGCAAATAGACCAATCGCAGTCGCAAACAGCGCCTCCGCAATCCCCGGCGCCACTACGGCCAGGCTGGTGTTTTTGCTCACCCCGATGCTCTGAAAGCTCGTCATAATCCCCCACACGGTGCCCAATAGCCCAATAAACGGGGCGGTCGCACCGGTGGTCGCCATCACGGGCAGCCAGGCTTCCAGGGCTTCCAGTTCACGGCGGGCGGTGGCGTCCATCATGCGGCGCACGCGTTGCAGGGCGGTGCCGTCGCGGCGTTCGTCGTCGGTGGCGGCG
>CANHVX010000107.1 GCA_947464215.1 Pseudomonadaceae bacterium
CGGCAGGGCCCTTTACTGGGCCGCCGGAAACGGCCACACCGCCACGGTCAAAACCGTGCACGGCCTATCCAACGGCCAGATCGCGGCCGAGGATTACGGCAGGGCCCTTTACTGGGCCGCGGAAAACGGCCACACCGCTACGGTCAAGACCGTGCACGGCATGTCCAACGGCCAAATCTCGGCCAAGGATTACGGTTGGGCCCTTTGCCGGGCCGCAGACTACAGCCACACCGCCACGGTCAAAACCGTGCACGGCCTATCCAACGGCCAGATCGCGGCCGAGTATTACGGCAAGGCCCTTAGCTGGGCCGCGGAAAACGGCCACACCGCAACGGTTAAAGCCGTGCACATCCTGTCCAACGGCCAAATCTCGGCCGAGGATTACGGCGGGGCCCTTAGCTGGGCCGCGGAAAACGGCCACACCGCCACAGCCGAACGCATCAAAAAGCTGGCGCCAAAACACACCCCTCTTCCCGCTAACCCCATAACCCGATAATCCGCTAACCCGCCCCCCCCGCCGCCCAAAAGCCGCGGGGGTTTCCCCTTGCCCCACTAGCCCGCTACCCACTCCCCCCCGCCTTGCCAACCCCTCCCCGCTTTGCTAAGGGTGAAAGGGTAACCCATCGCGTTTCCCAAAAAACTCTCGGGAGAAAGCCCATGACAGCCTTCGAACTGTATCTCGGCATAGCCTCGGTGGTGTTTGTCGTGCTGTGCACCGCTTTGCTGCTGCTGCGTGGCCTCGGCTCTTTTCATTTGCCGTCGGGCACATGGCTGGGCGCGCGGGGCAGCAACAATCCCAAATGGCGCACCAAATATGAAACGGCCAAGAATCCGGCCAAAAAATAGCCCTCATAAAGGGCACCCGAAATCAACGAAGCCGCCCAAGGGCGGCTTTTTTGTGCTTACCCGCGCACCACCTTCGCCATACGGTCAATCACGCTGTGCACAAAGGGCACTTGGTCGGGGGCCAGGAAGCCTTTGGCGATATTCACATATTCGTCCACAATCACGGCTACGGGCAAGGTGGCGTGGGCGGTCAGTTCGGCGGCGGCGGCGCGCAGGATGGCCCGCATCACCAAATCCATGCGTTCCCACGGCCATTCGGGGCGCAATTGGGCCATAATCAGGGTTTCGTAGCGGGCGGCGCCTTCGGCGGCGTCGGCACAAATCAGCTCAAACAGCTTTTTGTCGGCCTTGCGCTTTTTCAAGCGGTTGTTGGGGAAATCCGCCACGGCCTCGCGCACGTCCACGCGGCGCAAATCGGCCGAGTAGAGCACCTGAATGGCGCAAATGCGGGCTTCGGTGCGGCTGTCAGCCACCAGGGGCACGTGGTCGCGGGGGAAGGCGTCGTCGCCATTTTCCCAATCAAATTCATGTTTTGGCGCGTTGGTGTCGGTCATGCTGCATTCCTTGCCTCAAGCGGGGCTGGGCGTCAACCCCACGGGCCTCGGATCATCTTTTTGCCCCTCGCCTGCATTTTTTACTTGTATACATCAACAAAGATGTGTAGAGAGGCCCCCACAGACACATTATCAACGTTTCGGCAGCCGCCCCCAAAAAGGGCGGTTTGTTATCCTCCACGCGGCCCCGCGCGGGCCACATACCACAGGGGCTTCCATGAAAATCCTGCTTCTCACCCTGGCGCTTGCCACGGGTTTCCTCTCCACGGCTGCCTGGGCCGACCAATCCAACCGTGCCTCACAGGCATGGGGGATGTTGAACCAATCCGGCACCGACTCCGCCCTCCGCCACAAGCTGGAAGGCGAGAACGCCAACTTCGTCGCTGCGGCGGCAAATGGCCAGCTGTATAACAGCAGCGGCGCCATATACACCATCGGCAGCCAAACGGTTATCTCCACCACCAATATGGGCGGAGAGCAATCGGTGACGATAAACGGCAACACCCTAACCGCCACCACCAGTGGCAGCACGCTTACCACCAACGGCCAAATCAACGGCCGTTCGCCGGGCAGCGTGCAAACGGTGAAGTGAAAGGCACTCCCATGCACAAAATCTTCGCCATTTTGTTGCTGCTCGGCCTCACCGCCTGCGGCACCACATCGCCGCTGGTTCAGGCCAGCCTGAAACCCACCGAAGCCGCCGCGCCCACACCTTTGCGTGTCAGTGCGGGCCTCGAAGACGCCTTGGCCTGTGTTAAGGAATCAGGCGTCCTCACGGGCAAACGGTTCGCCATCGCCATCAATGCCGATTCCACCGGCAAAGAAGCGGTTGGCGCCGTCGGGGCCACGGGTAAGTTCTTGCCTCAGGGCGGCGCGGCCGACTACGCCGCACTCGCCATCCGCAAAGCCGGCGGTGTCGCGCTCGACTACTCCGAGTTCAACACCGAAAACGGCATTCGTGCCTTTGGCGGCCCGCAAGCCGTTGCGCGCCTCACCGCGCTCAACAACGCCGCCCCGCCCGATGCCGTCATCGCCACCACCTTCCAATCGCTCGATTTCCTCGAGGGGATGAACGCCGATGTTCGCATCGCCGGCATCGGCCCCACGTTGAATGTCAAAGGGATAGAAGTGGTCGTCTCGGCCAAGATGTATCGCCCGGGCACGCGTGAAGTGCTCGAGCAAGCCTTCATAAACCGCCGCATCGCCTACACCGAAGCCGGGGTAGGCGTGGGGCGCATTTGGGGCGATACCCTCGTCACCGGGGGCATTTCCTTCGGCAATCAGGAGCGTTTGCAATTCGAGGCCTCAATGGGCCCGATCATGCTGGCAACCCTGAATGTCATCCGCAATCTCCCTGGCATGCCGGAAAGCTGCCAGGCCAAGATCGGCGCACTCGAGAACCCCTCGCATGCGTCGTAATGAAGCGCAGGGAAGGCAATGGTGCCCACCCCCTGCACATAATGGAGAGAATAAATGTCTAAGAAGATCCTCTTTGCCGCCCTCACGGCGCTTGCCCTGTCGTCCTTCGCCTCGGTCGGCGCCAAGGCCGGCGATGTAACATTGAACTCGACCACCTACGGCTCGAACGTCAACGTTAAAGGCGAAATCGACCTAGACGACTTCGACGGCGGCTACGGCAACACCGCGGCCATTTCCGGCAGCGGCGCCGTCGGCGGCGTCCGCCACGAGAACACGGCGAACAACGAAGCCCTCGCCGGCCAGTTGTATATCGACATCTC
>CANHVX010000108.1 GCA_947464215.1 Pseudomonadaceae bacterium
CTGCTCTTGGCATCGTCGCGCGCCCAGGCGCACAGAATGTAGAGCGGGAAGCTCATCAGTTCCAGCGCCACATACAGCCCCAGCATGTGGTTGGCCGCAGGCAGAAGCGTTGCACCTGTAAGCATAAGAACCAGCAACACATAGGCTTCTGGGCGGTAAAGACCGCGCGCCACAAGCCCCGTGTGCAGCACCGGTATGGCCACCAGGGCACCCACCACCAGCAGCACCGACGCCACATTGGTAAACGGTGATACATTAAACAATGCAGGGCCGTTTTCCAGCCCCACAGGGCCCGTAACGGGTGCCCACACCAACAAGGCCAACGCCCCGCCCAAGAACCCCAAAGCCGCCATAACGGTAGCTGCGGTGCTGCGTGTGAAGGCCCCAACCATCAGCATTGCGCATGCCCCAACGCCCAGCAGGATGGTGGGCAGAAGCGGCAACAGCATAAGTATGTCGGATGGCATATCAGTGAGCGTCATGGGGCATAACCGGGGTTGGTGAAACGGCTGGCGTGGCGCCAGATAACACGGTGATGGTTGTGTGCGACACAACGCTTGTGCCTGAAACCGGCGTGAGAATTTCGATGTGCGTAGTGGCTGACGACGCCACCTCGACCCCCTGCTCGGCCACCGGCGCGCGCACCAGGGCCTTCACCGGCGCTTCCCAGAGATTCATGGCCAGGGCTGGCGCCATACCCAACACAGGGATAAGCACCAGCAATGGGCTAAAATACAGCCACTCGCGTGCCGAAAGGTCGGTTTGGTCGGCTTTATGCGTTTGCGCATAGGCACTGGGTTCGCCAAAGATAATGGCGCGGGTAAACACCAACATATACAACGCCCCCAACACTACCCCGCTGGTGGCAAACGCTGTGGCGATGGGCGCCACGGGCCAGCTGCCTGCTAATCCTAAAAATTCGCCCACAAAACTGTTGGTGCCGGGTAAGGCTACGGCCGCTAAATTGAGCGCCATGAGGGTAAACGCAAAGGCTGGCATGGTTTTGGCCAAGCCCCCAAAATGGCTTATCTCGCGCGTGTGCAGACGGCCATAGACCACCCCCACCGCCAAAAACAGCCCCGCACTGACGATACCGTGGTTCACCATCACCAGTAGCGCGCCGTGCAGGCTTGTTTCGGTTTGGGCGAATAAACCCAGAGTCACCAACCCCATGTGGCTAACCGAGCTGTAGGCAATCAGCTTTTTAATATCTGTCTGCACGAAGGCACACAGCGCCGCATACACCACCGCGATGGCACTGAGGGCAAAGATGGCCGGAGCAAAATATTCAACCGCCAACGGGAACAGCGGTAGGTTAAACCGCAGCAAGCCATAGGCCCCCAGCTTCAGCAGCACGCCGGCCAACACCACCGACCCCGCGGTGGGGGCCTGCACGTGGGCATCGGGCAGCCAGGTGTGCACGGGCCACATGGGGACTTTGACCGCAAACGCCACAAAAAACGCCGCGAATAAAAGGCCCTGAACCACCAACGGCAAGGCTGCCGCGCCTTGGGCCCATTGGGCAAACGTGAATGTGCCTGCCTGCGCCCCCAGCCACAGCCCGGCCACCAGCATCAGCACGCTGCCGGCAAAGGTATAGAGAAAGAATTTCAAGGCCGCGTAAACCCGGTTTTCGCCACCCCAGAGGCCAATAAGCAAATACAGGGGAATAAGGCTGGCCTCGAAAAACACATAAAACAGAATGAAATCGGTGGCCGCAAAGACGCCATTCACTAGCCCTGCCAAAATAAGCAAACAGGCCATAAATGCCGCCGGTTTGCGCTCTTCCTTCCAGCTGGCCAAAATAACAATCGGCGTAAGTAGATTATTCAACATGATCAATGCGAGGGCGATGCCATCTATCCCCAGCCCATAGGTGATACCAAGGCTTGGAAGCCACGCATGGTTTTCCACAAATTGAAGGCCTTCGGCCGCCGGGTTGAACTGTGCGTAAGCAACGATACTAAGAACCACGGGCACCATACTGCCCGCCAACGCCCCCCAACGCGCACCCCGGCCTGGCAATACCCACACCAGCGCTGCCGCCAACATCGGTGAGAAAATCAATACCGTCAGCAGGTGGGGCATCATCAACTCCAACATGTTACTGCGCCCTCCATAGCACGTAGGCAAAGCTAACAACCAGTGCCACCACCATGGCGGCCGCGTAGTGATACACATAACCACTTTGTGTGCGGCGGAAGAGATTGCCCGTGGCAAGTGTGTCGGCGGCCAGACGGTTGAGGAAGCCATCAATCAGCGTTTGGTCGCCCCGCGTGTAGAGGAGTGTCGCGAGGTTACGGGTCGGCTTTACCCAGACCATCTCATACAGTTCATCGATATACCATTTGTTCAGGCTGAAGGCGTAGGCCAACGAAAAGGTGCGCGCGGCTTGCTTGGGGATATGGCGTAACTCGGCGAACCAATACCACGCCAACGTGATGCCGCTGATAGCCAACAGCAGTGGCAACGCCTTGGCCCACAAAGGAATATGGTGGATGTTGGCAAGCCCACTTTCGGCATAATTGCGGATATGAATGGCGCCGTGCCACCATTCCAGCTCTAGCATATGGTGCAGCAGATACCCGCTAACCACAGCACCTACAGCCAAGGGCATCATGGGCGCCAGCATCACCCAGGGCGATTCGTGCGGGGTGTGGTGGTGGTCATCCTCATGGTGGCCATGTGCGGCGTGCGGTTTGCCCTCGAAGCTATAAAACAGAATACGGAAGCCATAAATGGCGGTGAGGAACGCCCCCAAGGTGCCAATGGCATAGAGCCCCCACCCGGCGCCGCCTGGGGCCATAAAGGCGGCTTCGATGATGCCATCTTTGCTGAAATACCCTGCAAAGGGGGGGATACCGGCCAGCGCCAAGCTGCCCAACCACATCAGCACATAGGTAACCATCAGCGGCTTACGCAGCCCGCCAAGCTTAAAGATGTTTTGCTCGTGGTGGGCCGCGTGGATGACGCTCCCCGCGCCCAAGAATAACAACGCTTTAAAGAAGGCGTGCGTGGTTAAATGGAACATGGCGGCGGGGTAGGCGCTCACCCCAATGGCAAAAAACATATAACCCAATTGGCTACAGGTGGAGTAGGCAATTACA
>CANHVX010000109.1 GCA_947464215.1 Pseudomonadaceae bacterium
CCCCGGGGCCAATGGTCCCGGGGTTTTGTATGTTAAGCCGAGTCGGCTCTGGTCGCATGATAGCCCGCCAGGGCAGCCGCGCGGGCGGCCTCGTGGTTCACACAGGGCAGGGGGTAATCATGGCCAAGGCGCACGCCCGCTGTTGCCAGGTCAAACGGGGTGGCGTCCCAGGGGCATTGCAAAAAATCAAGCGGCAGCTTCGCCAGCTCGGGGCACCAGTGGCGGGTATAGGCGCCCATGGGGTCAAATTTTTTACCCTGCCCGATGGGGTTGAAAATCCGGAAATAAGGCGCCGCGTCGGCACCGCTGCCGGCCACCCATTGCCAGCTGGCGGCATTGCTGGCGGGGTCGGCATCCACCAGGGTGTCCCAGAACCATGCCTCTCCATGCCGCCAGTGGAGGCGGAGGTGTTTGATAAGGAAACTCGCCACCACCATGCGCACGCGGTTGTGCATCCAGCCTGTGTGCCAGAGCTCGCGCATCCCGGCATCCACAAATGGGTAGCCAGTTTGGCCGCGTTGCCAAAGCGTCAGGTCGCGGGCGGCGGCGGGGTCGGTGGCGGGGTCGCGCCAGGGGTAGGCATCAAAGGCGGGCTTCCAGTTGGCATGGGGCAGGGTGGGGTAGTTCCACAGCAAGTGGTAGGAAAACTCGCGCCAGCCCAGCTCGCTCAAAAACACATCGGCATCGCGCCGCAGGGTGGGGTCGGCATGGGCGGCCGCTTGGGCAAGGTGGGCCAAGCGCCGCACCGAAACCTCGCCAAAATGGATAGCCGCACTCAGGCGGCTCACATGCGGCAAATCGGGCCGGTTGCGCAGGTCGGCGTAGCCGCGCAGGCCGTGGGCCATGAAGTCTTCCGCGCGCTGGCGGGCACCATGTTCACCGGGGGTCCAGAGGGTTTCCCATCCCGCCGCCCAATTGGGCGCGGTTGGCAGGGGGCAGAAGGTGTCCAGCGGCACCGAGGGCCCATGGGCCGCCCACGCCACGCGGGGCGCGGGCTGTGGGGCAGCCCAGCCTCGGGCCTGTAGCCGTTTCCAGAAGGGGGTGAAGACCTTGCAAGGCTCACCTTCGGCATTGCTGATATCCCACGGCTCGGCCAGCATGTTGCCCACCTCGCCTAGCACCGTAAAACCCTCGCGGGTCAGGGTGTCGTGAATGGCCTTGTCTTTGGCCGCACCGGCGGGGTCATAGCGGCGGCTCCACACAAGGCGGCTGGCCCCGGTTTCGCGCAGAAGCTCGCGCAGCACGGCCAAGCTTTCGCCGTGCCGAAGGGTAAGGGGCACCTGTGTGCCAAGGGCGGCTAGGCTTTGGTGTAACCACCAGCGGCTTGCCCCGCCACGGGGGCGTGGGGTGGTGGGGTCATCAATAAAAACCCCCACCACTGGGCCATGCGTTGCGGCATGGGCCAGGGCGGGGTTGTCGTCTAGCCGCATATCGTTGCGGAACCAGAACAGAGTCGGCACAGGTTTCATGGGCCAGAGTCTATGCGAAGACGGGCGGCCTGTTAACCCGTCCCCGCAAACGATTCTTCACGCGAGAAGGGCGTCACGCGAATATCCGCATAGTCTTTCAATGCGGCAACAAGTGCAGGGGGTGCGCCATCCTCGGGCTGGTAAAGCAATTCCGTGCCCAAGCTCAGGGTGGCCCCTAGCGCCCTGATATAAGTATTCATGCCGTGTATATTGGCATACAGCCTGTTACGCCTCATCACAACGCGTTCCACATGTGGCCACATCAGCGGTTTGGTCATCGCCGCACACACGGCAAATCCCCGCACAAAGATATCTTCGTCGTAGCTGATCGTGTGGGGGAAGGTCCAGTGGGCTTCCGCAAGCGGGAGGCGCTGGTGGCGTGTTTGGAAAAACCGATGCCGATAGAGCACCGGAAGGTCTTCAATCAGGGCCAGCGCGGCCATTTGGTAGGGCGTGGCCTCACCTGGGTAGAAGGTATCGATCGCGATAGGCTTATTCATCATCACATTCAGCCAGATACGCATATTGGCTTTGAGCGTGTGGCCCACCACCGTCAGGGTCGGGGGTGGGGTCTGGCTCCGTTTGACAAACGGTTGGTCAGATACCAGGAATAGATGGGGTAAGACATCGTCGTGCATAGGGAAACCTCCTGAGAAAGAAGGGGAAAACGGGATGCGAGAGTGAGTATGTCTTAAGGGTCAGATACGCAGCCTGTCAAGCACGCCTTGCAGAATCAGGATGGCGGCCGCGCTATCAATATGGCCGGTGCTGTCGGCTTTGCTGGCGCGGGTTTGGCGGCGGCCATCGCGTCCGCTGTCACGCTGCTCAAAAAAGGCCGATTCGGCCGCGCGGCTGGTGAGGCGTTCATCCCAGAGCAATACGGGCAGATGAAGTTCCGCCTCAATCAACGCCGCAAGGTCTTGCACCCCTTGGGCTTCGGGGCCGTGGTCGCCGCTCATGTGCAGGGGCAGGCCCAGCACCACGGCGGCGGCACCGCTGGCGGAAATTTGGGCTTTCAGGTCTTTCCAAAGCCGCGGCCATTGCCCACGGCCAAGGGCCACGGTGCGGGCACTGTCGGAAATCGCCACCCCCACGCGCTTGGTGCCTACATCCAGCGCTAACAGGCGCCCTTGGGCGGGTAAAGCCGAGATATCGTGCCATTTGGGGTTGCGGGAAGCCATGAATATGCTTAAGGTGCGCCATAGCCATCGTCAAGTCCAGAGAGCGAGCCTTATGTCCTCACCCACCCCCCTTACCGAGACCGAACTGCAGAAACTGGCCACCCTCAGCCGCCTTAGTTTCAATGGCGAAAAGCTGGCGGCCTTCCGCACCCAATTCCAAAGCATTTTAGGCTTTGTGGCCCAAATTCAAGAGCTTCCCACCCAGGGCGTGCCACCGATGACCAGCACCAGCAACCTGCCCAGCACCCCCGAGCGCGAGGATAGCGTCACCGCCCCCAACAACCGCGAAAATCTCCAAAAAAGTGCCGTGCAAGCCGAAATGGGCTTTTACGTAGTGCCCCGGATTGTCGAGTAGGGGGGCCAATCTATGTCACAACATCTGCTCACCCTTACGGCCACTCAGGCGCTGGAAAAACTGCGCAGCAAAGAGATTTCCGCCACCGAGCTCA